>CAKQNH010000784.1 GCA_934255105.1 uncultured Pirellulaceae bacterium | reverse complement strand
CCTCCTGCCAGCCCAAGAAGTCGCCATGAGTGAAATTGTCCGCCTTTGTTTGGTACTCCACAACCATCAGCCAGTAGGCAATTTCGACGGAGTTATCGAGCAGGCCTATCAAGATAGCTATCTCCCGTTCCTAGATGTGTTTGAAGACTATGCCGCGCTGAAGATCTCGCTGCACACGTCGGGGCCATTGATGTTATGGCTGGCCCAACATCATCCCCAATATGTGCAGCGGCTCAAAACGCTCGTGGCTGCCGGCCGAGTGGAAATTTTGGGGGGGCCATTCTACGAACCGATTCTGACAATGCTCCCCAGTCGCGATCGCATTGGGCAGATCCGCGCCTATTCACAGTACCTCGACGAAATGTTCAACACGAGCGTGCGTGGGATGTGGATGCCCGAGCGCGTTTGGGAAAGCTCGTTGACGAGCGACATTTACAAAGCGGGCATCGCCTATACCGTGCTGGATGATTTTCACTTCAAAGCGGCCGGTTGGAGCGAGGATCAACTGATGGGGAGTTACTTAACTGAGGAGGACGGCCAACTGCTGCGGATCTTCCCAGGGAGTGAACTGCTGCGCTACCTGCTGCCGTTCGCTCCACCGCATGAAACGATCGATTACGCGCGACGAGTCGCACAATCGCACCCTGGGGCGACACTCGTGTTCGGCGATGACGGAGAGAAGTTTGGCACTTGGCCCGATACTAAAGCTCACGTCTACGACCGCGGTTGGCTGCGATCCTTCTTCGATCTGTTGGTCGAAAATCAACAGTGGCTGAAGACCTGCACGCTCGATCAAGCGGCGCGTGAACAACCGCCGCTGGGCAAGGTGTACCTGCCGGATTGCAGCTATCGGGAGATGACCGAGTGGGCCCTGCCCGCCGATCGCCAAGAGCTGTACAACGATGTGGCCCATGAACTGCACCAGCATCCGCGCTGGGAGGACATTTCGCAATTTCTCCGCGGTGGGAACTGGCGCAACTTTAAAGTGCGTTACACCGAAACCAACGAAATGTATAGCCGCATGATGCAGGTCAGCCGACGCTTGGAAGCGGCTCGGCGGACCAGCGGCGATGGTGAACTGCTGGGTGAGATCGAGGATCACTTGTATCGCGGGCAGTGCAACTGCACCTACTGGCACGGCGCCTTTGGTGGAATCTATCTGCCCCACCTGCGAAATGCCATCTATAGCGAGCTGATTGCCGCGGATAACAAACTGGATTACCTCGAGCATGGCCGCAGGAATTGGGTCGAGGCGGTCAGCGAAGATTTCAACTTCGATCTGCGTCCAGAGGTGCGGCTGGCCAATGAGCAATTGATCGCCTACGTCGCTCCGTCCCAGGGCGGAATGATGTATGAGCTCGACGTGCGCTCGATCCGCCACAATCTGTTGGCCACCATGCAGCGGCGTCCCGAAGCCTACCACCGCAAGGTCCTGCAGGGGAGCGTAGATTCGGAAGGGGACGTAGCCAGCATCCATGACCGGGTGGTTTTTAAACAAGCCGGTTTGGAAAAACGCTTGCAGTACGACCAATTTCCGCGGAAGAGCTTTTTAGAACATTTCTATGACAACGATGTTTCGCGCGAAGATGTAGCGGCGGGCACCGCTTTAGAACGCGGCGACTTTGTAGCTCAACCGTTTGAAGCCAAACTGCGTCGAGCCGCCAGCAAGGTGCAATTGCAACTCAGCCGCGACGGCAACGCCTGGGGCATCCCCATTCGCTTGACCAAAGCGATCACAGTGGAAGCTGGCCAATCGACACTGCAAATGGTCTATCTGCTGGAGGGTTTGCCGCGCAATCGGAAACTGCATTTAGCATTGGAGTGGAATTTCGCTGGGATGCCATCGGGTGCCGGCGATCGCTACTTCTACGATACCAACGCGCAGTCGTTAGGGCATCTTGGGACGCAGCTCGATTTGCGTGAGACGCAGCACTTGGGGTTGATCGACCAGTGGCAGGGCCTGGACGTACTGATTGGGCTGAGCCGCCCGGCTGGGCTGTGGACCTTCCCTATCGAAACGGTCAGCCAGAGCGAAGCCGGGTTTGAACTGGTACATCAATCGGTGTGCGTCATGCCACACTGGCTGGTCGAGGGAGACCACGAGGGGAAATGGTCGGTCCAAATGCAGATTCGCATCGCCGCAAGCAGTCAGCCGTGTGTCTTGGCAGAGCAGGTGATCCAGTCGATGGTGCTAGCCCACTAACGGCCAGCCCCACCACCATATTCACCGCCGTAGCCTGGGCTGCTCGAGCCCGATTTCTCAGCAGCCTCGTGTTCGTCCGCAAAGGTATACATGCGGTACAGAAACGTGTCGTCGAACTCGTTGGTGACGCTTACGCTACCATCGCGATTGAGGATCAGCATTTCGCCGATGTCCTTGAGCGGATCATCGCGTGTGTCACCGGCGAGCGGCTTGCCTCCCCGAATGTCCACAACGGTAGCGCGCGCATCGATGGCTTGGTCCTTCATGACCTTCACCAGCCGCGTACTGGGGACAATTAGCTCCACGTCCGCCTTGTCGGCTAACACCGAACCGCGGCGCACTTCCTCCCGCACGGCAAGGCGAGCGCCC
>CAKQNH010000783.1 GCA_934255105.1 uncultured Pirellulaceae bacterium | reverse complement strand
CCCGATGTTGTTTGCCGTTGCCTTCCTGCCCATGTTTGGCATCGGCGGTTTGACTGGTTTGCCACTGGCTCTGAGCATGGCCGATTTGGCCCTACACGACAGTTACTACATCATCGGCCACTTCCATTACGTGGTGGCCCCAGGCACGATCTTCGCCGTTTTTGCGGGGATCTACTATTGGTTCCCTAAAGTGACTGGTCGGCTGATGAACGAGCGACTGGGGCAGGTGCATTTCTGGGGCTCGCTGGTGTGCATGAACTTGATCTTCTTCCCGATGCTGGCTCAAGGCTTCGCAGGCATGGGGCGGCGAACCTACGATGGCGGCCAAAACTATGCGGCGGCACATCCGGCTAACGAAGGGGTGATCGGTTCAGTGAGCGAGACCATGATGCACTTGCACGATGTCATCGCTTGGTCAGCTTTGGCGCTGGCCGTCTTTCAGTTGCCGTTCATTTTTAACTTTTTCTACAGCACGTATGCCGGTCGTCGTGTCGAGAGTGACAACCCGTGGCAGGCGACGACGCTGGAATGGCAGACCCCCACTCCGCCGCCTCATGGGAATTTTACGGAGGAGATATTCGTCTATCGTGGGCCGTACGCATACAGTCTGAACCAACCGGGTTCAGCAGAGACTTTGGAAACCAATGGCGCTGCGACCGATGCGGTGCCTGATTTCGAACCCCAGAACCAGCCCTCGGTCGCCGTTGCAACTTGATGCAGGGGAGCCAGAGCTATGGTGAAGAACCGACGCGGAGCGTCGGGCCACATTGAAGCAGTGAATTGAAATCCCTCGGAGCAAGTGCAGACGAATGAAGATTCCATATACGACCGAAATACGCGAGGACACTGGGCTGTACAACGGCAAGGTGGGGATGTGGCTATTCTTGGCTTCCGAACTGATGCTGTTCGGTGCCCTCTTCTCCGCTTACGTGCTCCTGCGCATTGGAGCTCGAGAGGGTGATTGGCCACACGGATTGCTGAATATTCCCATCGGTGCCTTCAATACACTGGTGCTGATCACTTCATCGATGACAGTGGCTATGTCTTGGACGGCGCTCAAGATGGGGAACTTCTCGTTGTATCGCAAGCTGCAGATCGTCACTCTGGTGTGCGCTGTGCTGTTCTTGGGGGTCAAGAGCTGGGAGTACTCGGAGAAGTTCCACCACTATGAAATTTGGCTGAACCAGCCGCTGACGGCTCAGGAATATCCACAATTGGCCGGACACTCCACCGATTTGAGCGCGCCGATCACATCGATCACGGGACACATTGACGGTGCCGGCTCATTCGCGACGTTGGCGTCGCTTCAAGAGCAAGGTAAATCGACCGTCGAGATCCATCCCGATGAGTTCCACTATCGCTTGTCGGCTCGTGAACAGGGACTGCGGCGAAAGGCGGAGCGGGCGTCGCCTGGTGCCGCTGCGACTAGCCACGCTCAGGCAGGTATTCCAATTGACATGTCGAACATCGCCCGCGTATCCGCCTTTGTGCCGAAGCACAGCACGTTCTTCGCTATGTACTTTACGCTGACCGGTCTGCACGCCTTGCACGTGCTCGGCGGGATCCTGGCGTTTGCTTTTATTCTCTGGCCTGCATCAAAGATGTGGCATCAGGATCCAGAGCGTTACACCAACAGCATTGAAGTCACTGGGTTGTTCTGGCACTTCGTCGATCTAGTTTGGATTTTTGCGTTTCCTGTTCTGTATCTATTGTGAGTGTTTGCCACGTCGCGTACACAGCGGGCCGCGTTAGAAGCGGGGCGGTGGGCAGGCGGTTTAACGAAAGAGGAATATCATGTCTGAAATATCCACTTCAGCGGGAACGCTGGGTGCGACGATCTCGTCACCAGCAGCAGCGAGCGCGCCCATGGTAGCAGCCTTACCAACGATCTCGCCCTCGGCGGCTACTGTTCAACAAATTCAGCGCGAGCGAAAGCTTTATCTGCTGGTGTACGCTGTCTTGCTCGTCGGAACGGTGTTCACGGTTGCCATGTACTACGTCCACTTCGATGCGGTGTGGCAGATGGTGGCTGTGGCACTGCTGATCGCAGCCACCAAAGCCGCTTTCGTAGCGGCCGTTTTCATGCACCTGTGGCATGGCCAGCGAGACATCTACAGGATTATATTTTTTACGAGTGTATTCGTCGCCGCGTTGCTGGGCTTTTTGACCTACTCGTTCTTTAGCCTGCCCGGTTCGGGCCATTACCTAAGGTAGCACGATGTCGCTGAAAGCTTTCCACTTGCTGTTTATCGCCGCCGCCGTGCTGCTGCTGTTCGGATTCGCTGGCTACGAAAACTATCGCTACTGGGAATTGGGAGGAAGCCGCATCGATTTGTGGATCGGCTTTACTTCCAGTCTTCTAGGTTTCGTGGTGCTAATTTACGCTTGGTTCTTTCTGCGAAAGACTAAGGATATCGGATTGATTTGAAAACTTAAACTTAAACTCAAACTTAAACTCAAACTTAGTCTTAAACTTAAACTTTGAGTTTGAGTTTGAGTTTGAGTTTGAGTTTGAGTTTGAGTTTGAGTTTGAGTTTGGAAGAGGGGGGATGATTATGTTAGGTGGTATCAAACATAGAAT
>CAKQNH010000782.1 GCA_934255105.1 uncultured Pirellulaceae bacterium | reverse complement strand
GAGTAAACTCGGTCGGGGACCGACGTGTTTGGGGTTTCGGCTGAAGAGAATCCAAAGGAACCGTGAGGCGCACCACCCCAGTAGCCTCCCATGCCACCCCAGCTCCCGCCTCGAGAACCGGGAATAATGGTCTCGCTGGCAAGCAGGGTGTTGGAGGTTCCGTCGATGCAAGAGCCGAACTTGTAAGCCGTCTTATACCCAAACATACCCCCCGCGTCGGTCCGCGTCATATTGATATCTGCGGGGAGGAGTCCGCCCGTAAGGCTTTCGGCTGGCGTGCCGCCACCCGAGCAGACGCCGTAATTTCCCTGGAAACCATTGTCGGAACCACCGCCGCCGAGTGCTGGCCCTGAGGGATCCGAAGGGCACATGAATGCTGGTATCGGGATGCCAGCGAAGGCCACTGGAAATTGATGGATGTACAATACGCCAGGGTAGGTCACATCGGTGTTTTGATACTGTGCGTAATAATTCTGTTGCTCGATGAACGGAAGTAAAGCCTGAAACCAGCAATCTCGTCTATGGGTATATGTATCGCCGTCGGAGAGATACCCGTGTGGAAAGGTTCGATTGGTATCGTGGTAGTTATGCATCGATAAGCCGATTTGCTTGATGTTGTTCGAGCAACTCATTCGTCGCGCGGCTTCGCGCGCGGCTTGAACGGCTGGCAGCAACAGGCCAACCAAGACGCCAATAATGGCGATGACTACCAGCAGTTCCACCAGCGTGAAAGCGGGGCGTCGGGACGGGAAGGTACGTAACATGAGGGCCTCTCAAAGGGGGTTGAAGCAAACGCCTCGCGACGGTCTAGGTCGAAATAACTCCAGATCTTCGTCGCAGGCGCACAAGAAGGCAGGTTGTCTTGGGGGGCAATTTCTTGCCTAAGGGGTGGGTGCCGCTGGGGGCGGGCTTCGTTTTACTCAGGCAAAACTAAGTGAAAACATTCGCTACCATTCGTTTATGTTTATTAGGGGCAGGGCATCAAAATCCCAATCAGCGCGACTACTCTCCCGCCGCAGTTCAATATCGAGTATCCTAGTCGGACTGAGCAATTCAACTCTCTGCACACTCTAGACACTCTAGCGAAGGTAAGACTCAAACCCATGAAGATTGCAACTGTTTCGCTGATGGTTCTGATTTGTTTCGCGATTATGGGCTGCAAGCCATCGACACCGACCACTCCGGCAGGTTCCACCCCGGCCGGCACCGCCGATGCCCACGACCATAGCCACGACGACGATCACGGCCCTCATGGTGGCCATGTGGTCCACCTCGAGCCGACGGGCAGTCACGCTGAGTGGACCCACGATGACGATGCGCATTTAATCGCGGTATATCTGGATGATTTTGACGCTGCCAAGATCGCCTCAGTAAAATTCACCGCCAAGATCGGCGAGGAAACCGAAGAGTTTCCGCTCACAAGCGGCGATGGGGTGTGGAGCATTACCAGCCAAGAATTGCTGACCCATATCAATATGAAAGACGCTGCTGAAGTCAATCTGGTCATCGTGGACGAAAGTGGCGTCCACACTGCTAAAATCGAAGCTCATGAGCACCATCATCACTAGCTGGCCTGGTTGGCGTGAGAATACCAGCGCGGGCTTTCGACAGTTTCGGCCGCAGGGGATATACTTGAGCTTGCCCGCTCCGGCGGCCGAGCAGCGATTGCGGACGAGACGCATACCTGTGGCCGCGCTTTGGCGGGCGAACTCGTCCAGTTCGAGCCATCGCAATCCGAGCCACAAGCTACACAGTCCATGCAACTTCCAGTTCTTGGCGAAGCGGCCACCGCCGACCGCTTTCTGACCGCCCTTCCGCAAGTCAGCGGCTCCCGCAGCCCAAGTAGCTCCGGCGCTGCGTCACGACCATTGCCCATGTCGATGGAAGAGGCCCGCGCTCGCGGCTGGGATGAACTAGATGTGGTCATCGTTACGGGCGATGCCTATATCGACCACCCTAGTTTTGCGATGAGCATTTTGGGGAGGGTGCTGGAAGCGGCCGGCTTTCGCGTTGGCATCATCTCGCAGCCCGACTGGCACTCGTGCGATGATTGGCGACGCTTTGGACGCCCACGGTTGTTCTTCGGCATTAGCGCCGGCAACATGGACTCGATGATCAATCATTACACAGCTAACCGCAAGGTTCGCAACGACGATGCGTACTCGCCAGGGGGCAAAATCGGGCTCCGTCCTGACCGAGCTACGCTGAGCTACTGCCAGCGAGCGCGCGAAGCATTTAAGGGAGTACCGGTTATCGCTGGCGGAGTTGAGGCCTCGTTGCGTCGCCTAGCGCACTATGACTATTGGAGCGACAAGGTCCGCAAGAGCATCCTGCTGGATAGCAAAGCCGACTTGGTAGTGTTTGGCATGGGTGAAAACGCCATCGTCGAAATTGCTCAGCGCTTGCAAGCCGGCGAGACGGTCAAGGATCTGCGCGACATGCGCGGCGCTGCCTATGCGCTGGGTGCGTCTGAAACCGTTCCACAGGACGCACTCACCCTGCCCAGCTACGAAGAGGTACTGGCCGATAAAGTCCAGTTTGCCGAAGCGACGCGAATCATCCACCAGGAGACCAACCCCTAC
>CAKQNH010000781.1 GCA_934255105.1 uncultured Pirellulaceae bacterium | reverse complement strand
GTTGCCAGCCAGCCGATTCCTATTACAGTTCACAAAGCGGATGTGCTGGCTCTGGACGCTATTATTGGTCCGACGCACAGTTCGGCGGCGCGCGCGACACAAACGGATGCTCCCGATTTCTCCAATCACAGCGGCGGCGACGTGCTGGCCGTACAGATGTCCCCACAGCCTTCGGGCGGATGGTGGTGGTTGTTCATGATTGTGCCTCCCGCGATTTGGCTGGCCATCGCGATTGTCAAGAACCATCGCTGGCTCGCGCGCTGGATACGGAGTCTTCAACCCCCCAAAAAGCAATGTCTGGCAGCCATCGAGCGTGCTCGTAGTGCCCCTGCCGTACGCGATGCGGTGGTAACATACATTCTACGGCGCTTGCCTGCCGCTCCCCCCAGTCGCTTACCCGCTAGCAGTCAAGAAGCTCGAGACGCCGATCGCGCAACGCGGGCCAGCGCCGCGCTACGAACGGCTGGCCTGTATGATTTAGCTGGAGTAACCGAAGCCTGGCTGGCCAGTGTCCGCCGCAGTTCGGCTGGGTGGGACTCTGCTGGCGGTCGCTCGGCGGTTGGGAATCCTGCCGCTGAGGATCCCAAGGTTGCTGGCGTGTATCCGTTGAAAGCCACGGCGATTGAATTGGTTGACAAGCTGGACTCGGCCATAGCTGAGCGGAAGCAAACGCGTTTGCGCATTGCTCAACCACGCAAGAGAAGCAAGCAAACGTCGCGTGCCACTGGGATGCCCCATTCGACATTGATGGTATTGGCGCTGGCCGTTGCGTTGGCAACAACCGAAGCTGGAACGGCTAGCCGGGCTATGGCGCAGGTACTCGCGACATCGACATCGACCGTTGAGAATGCGACTGGTAAGCACGCGACTCTCACCCATGGCCAGCAGGAGATCCTGTTAAGCGAAGCAAATGCCGCATATGCACGTGGTCTTGAAACTGCGGGGAGCGATTCGGCCGATGCCAAGGAGTCGTTCGCCACCGCCGTTGAAAAATATCGACTGCTGGTTGATAGCGGGATCAGCAATGACAAGCTGCTGATTAACTTGGGAAACGCCTATATGCAAATTGGCAGTCTGGGGAGAGCCATTGCCAGCTATGAGAAGGCCAGCAGGCTCGCACCGCGCAATGCACAGGTCCGCAAAAATCTTGCATTTGCCCAGGCTCAAGTAGTGCACAGCCCCAGTGGGACGGACAGCGGAACGAGCACAACGTCGTTCCCATCGCTCCTCAGTGCGCCGCAATTCAAGTATGCCATTTCCCAGTGGGCGACACCCGTTCTATGTCTCGCTTCGGTAGTCTTCTGGGGGCTATTAATCCTGCGTACGTTATATGATCACTTGTCCCTGGGCAAATATGCCGCCGCCGCATTGCTGCTCATGGTCCTAGCGGGCAGCGCCGTTTGGTGGTCACAATCCGCTGTGGCACCACAGCGCCCAAACGCGGTGATTGTCGCCAACGACATCACACTGCACACCGGTGATGGCGAGCAGTTTTCGGTGGTGGCCACCATTGAACAAGCTGCAGGACACCTCGTGGAACGCTTGAATAGCCGCGGTGCATGGACACAAATTAAAACCCTCGATGGGCGGGTCGGCTGGCTTCCGACTCGCGACGTGGAAGTCATCAGTTGACGCGAAGTCATCAGTTGACGCTTAGTACAACGAGGACTTCAGGGCTAGCTCGGCGATCAAGTGCTGCAAAGCGCACCAGACTTGGGGTGGGCGGTATTGTGCCTCCAATGCGACCGCGCGATTGATGTTGTCCAGGGCAGCGGTATATTCGTTCCGCTGGACTTGTTCAGTCGCTGCGGCGGCAAACTTTTCAGCCGCCAATGCATCCTGCTCAACTTGGGCAAGCCACTTGCTCGCCGCCTCCCAACGCTGAGATTCCTCGCCACAGGTAGCCTCAGCCAGCAGGCTTGCTTGACGAGAAGTCAGCTCCTGAACATCAATGCCCGCCGGGCCGATTGGCGAATGCCAATTGCAACCGCGCCACCGATCGCAGGCCGCTTCAAATGCGTGCGCAATCCGATCGTGGTGTTGCTGAGAGTTCAGTTGCGTATCTCCTTTACTGGTTAACCAGCGTGCTACCAAGCCTATAGGCCAACGCCATGCTCTAGCAGAAGCCATGCCAACGTTCGCGCACGGCTAACTTTTCCCGTATGAAGCCCGCAATAAGAGCCCACTGGCACAGTCAGCTCCTGCGGGTGATGGGTAAGCCGGGTTAAACACTAGTCACTGCGGCTAGAATTTGTCCAAACTACCAGACCAATCGCATGTGTGCGACGTATCGCATTGCCGTTAGATCAGCTTGTAAGAGTGGCTCATTTGGTCAGGATCAGCTTATCTTGCCGCGTCTTGCGAAGACGGTAGAGCTGTCCAGCACACTCGATCCAAACCTCCTCGCCGCAGCGGGCCAATTCATCGAAGTGGATAATTTTGGGTAGTTTAAGCTGATCTCGCAGCGGCTGAGAGGGTTCGCAGCTTGGTGATTCCAAGGGGGTTTCTTCAGGCATTTAACAACTTTTAGGAATTACTAGTCATTTTGCAAGCCGCATGGGTTGTACTTCGATGCAATAAAGCTA
>CAKQNH010000780.1 GCA_934255105.1 uncultured Pirellulaceae bacterium | reverse complement strand
CAATCACTCCTGTGACAAGGCGAAGATAGTGGGTGCGGTGCCGCAATCTACAGTGCGGCGATTTGAGAAGTACTCCGCAGAGAACATTGCAAAAAATGGCTCTACGCGTCAATACGAACCAGATTCTTCCGGCTACCAGCCAAGCAAATTGCTATCGCCGCTAACGCGGCTATATGCTTCTCCGCAAATGGCCCCCCCATGCTCACGCATGGGGCTAAATGCTGCCGCCACTTTCGTGGCTAATACCAACGACTACCGTGGTTAATGCCAACGATTAGCGTGGTTAATGCCAACGATTACAACGCTTGCACCGATAATGACGCCATGCGTTTTGGGCTGCCGATGGAAGCTAGTTGATTAATAGCGGTTTCCTCGCCTATTGGAAAATACCGACCTAGTTTTACAGGTCGGGGAGAATTACTGGCGCGTTTCGCGTGAGTGTTCGTCCACCCGCTTGCTTCATTCTCTAGTGAACCACTTCGGCGATGTCCGCAATATCCAATCCCAATCCATCTGTATTTGCCAGCACCGGAAATGGTGCGGCGGTGCTCAATCTCGCCGAGCCACAGGCCGAACCACTGATCCAGTTGCGATTGGGAAGTTATGCCGGCTTGTACTACGCGCTGCGAGCCAAACACCCACCAACGGCCGCACACGGACTGCGGGTTGCGCTGGGATGTTCTCGCTGGGCCTACTGGCGCAAGCTCGCCGATACCGATCGCGCGCTGCTAGAGGTGGCTGCACTGTTGCACGATGTGGGGAAGATTGGCGTACCCGACCGAGTGCTGCAAAAGCCGGCTCACTTGGATGGCCAAGAGCAGTTGATCATGGAGCACCAGTGCCGTACCGCCTTGGATATATTGCGTGGTGCGGGTGCAAGTGCAGAGCTGCTGGACATCGTTTCGTTTGCGCGAACCGGATTCATAACCGATAGCGAGCGGCAGCCTGAAGCGGCCAAGATGTTGTCGATCATCGATGCATTCGATTCGATGACTACCGAACAGGTCTTTCGCAAAGCGCTCAGTCGTGAGCGAGCGGTCGACGAACTGTTCCAGTACGCGGGCACACAATTCGACCCCGACTTGGTACACGACTTTAGCAATATGATCGCCCAGCCTCGCACGGACCTGGAGGAGCAGGTAACCCAAGGCTGGCTGTATCAGCTTGATCCCCATGCCACGCCTGGATTTAACGAGCCGCACAACTCGAGCTCTTGTGGTGCGGTCCAACAAATTATCGACACGGTCTTTCACCGGCGACTGCTGGAAACCCTGCCCGATGCGGCAGTGTACCTGGACACTGACGGACAGATTCTCCATTGGAACCGCGCCGCCGAGCGACTGACGGGGCGGCAAGGTGCCCCGCTGCTCCACCGGCAGTGGAACCCAGAGCTCATGGGGCTGCATGATGAAGCGGGAAACCTGCTGACAGCAGACATGTGCCCCCGGATGTCGACCCAGCGGTCTGGCACTCAATATAATGCACGTTTGCAGATCAAGCACACCGATGGGCGGATGGTAAAGGTCCACTTTTCGGGTATCTCGGTAGTCACCGGAAAAAATCAAACGGCGGGTGTCATCCTGTTGGTGCGCGACGCTTCGGCGCAGGCCCACTTGGAAGAGCGGGTCCACTCGCTGCACGTCATCGCGGCTCGAGACGACTTGACTCAAGTTGCGAATCGCGCCGAGTTGGATCGGCGTCTACCAGCATTTTTACAAGTCCACACGATGGCGGCTCAGCCGGGCAGCTTAATCATCTGCGACATCGATCATTTCAAGCGCATCAACGACACCTATGGGCACCAAGCGGGCGACGAAGCGCTGGTAACGTTCGCCAGTGTGCTGCGTGAATGCTCGCGCGAAGGGGACTTGGTCGCGCGGTATGGTGGCGAGGAGTTCGTGCTGCTGTGTGCGGCTTGTGACAACCCCTGTGCGACGGCCCGCGCTGAAGAAATCCGCCGGATCGTTGAACGCACCCCTGTCCCGTCGCTAGGGGGCGACACTATGACGGCCAGCTTTGGCGTCACCGAACATCAAGCTGGCGACAGCGCGGCGACCATTATCGCTCGTGCCGACCGCGCTCTGCTGACCGCCAAAAACACCGGCCGCAACCGAGTCGTGCAGTTGGGTGCCGGTCAAGCTCCGGATGAACCGCGCGAATCGACGGATGAACTTTGCACGGTTCCTAACGCTGGCTGGCTGGATTGGTTCGTAGGCCGCCAACAGATCACCCTGCTGGAAAGCGAACGTCTGGCACCGGTCCCGCACTCCGTAGCCATTCAAAAACTAGAGGGCTTTATCAGCGACCACCATGCAGAGATACTCAAGACAGAAGCTCATCAAGTCACTCTGCGCATCGAGCCGCATCGCACCGATGGGGCTCGCCGCCGAGGCGAACGACAAACCGCCATGCTGATGGAAGTTACCATCAAACCGGTCGATTACCGCAATCCGCGAACCAACGCCTACCAGAGCAAAACCAAGTTGGACATCGTCATCCGCTCCATCAATGCTCGCGATCGGCGAACCGATGCCCTGATGGGACAGGCCAACCAACTGCTATTCAGCTTCAATTCTTACCTAGTGAC
>CAKQNH010000779.1 GCA_934255105.1 uncultured Pirellulaceae bacterium | reverse complement strand
GAGTACGAGTACGAGTACGAGTACGAGTACGAGTACGAGTACGAGTACGAAAAATCGAGACTGTCGGTGGCGTTCAGCGAGAAGTGTCGTATTTTTTAACCTTGATGGCATGGGAGGTCATGGTGAGCGATCCAAGGTTAGAAAATGGAAGCTGGAAGCTTACGCCACTTTGAGCAACTGTTCGATTCGCGCCACGGCCAATTGCAACGAGCGAGCCGCCATTTTGAAATTGGTATGCCCCGATACCTCGGGCTGTATCTCCACGAACAAAGCGGTCGCATTGCGGATTTTGCTAAGCTTCTTTTTGGCCAGTTTCAAATAGGTCGCACCATCCTGTGCGTCCAGGGCTGGCCCAAGAGCCAACATAAAATCGTATAAATCACGATGCACCGAGGCCAGCTCCTCATCCTCGATGGCTTCGTCGCTATGCTTAAGAAAAGTGCGGACCATCCACACGTGGGCGATTTCATCGTCGATGGCCCGCATCAACTCAGCGCTGGAGTTGTCGCTGGCTGAATTGTCCGGGTTTGAGTTGGCCGTGGTATTGGCTGCGGGCGAATTCATCAAAGCGTTGCCTCACTTCCGTGGTCACAGTAACATTGAGAGCTTCGATATTACCATGCCAGACTTGATTGCTCAAGGAATACGCCCCCAAGACCGCTGGCGGCGCGCCTTGCCAGAATCGGATAGCCAAGTGGTGCTGGGGAGAACGGCCGATCCGTGGGCGGTCCCTTGGGACGACCGCGTCTCGCGCCAACATGCCACAATGCAGTGGGTCAACAATAAGCTCCAAGTAACGAGACTGCCGCAAGCTCGCAACGATATTTTCTTTCGTGGCCAGCGGCATGATGAATTCACTGCCGCGGTAGGCGAACACTTCATCATCGGCCAAACGACGTTTACGATAAGCGACCAACAAGTCCAATTCTCGCAAGTCAATCCTCCGGTCTTTGCCGAGCAAACATTCTCCTCGGAACTGCTGCGCCAAAACCAATACAAGGACGGCGGCCAGCGCATCGAGGCCCTGGGCAAGCTTCCCGAAATCATCGCCAGCGCCAGCGACGATCAACAACTGTGCATGCGGATTGTCAACTTGCTGCTACAGGGTATTCCGCACGCGTCGTTCGTGGCCATAGTGCAGGTTAAAGAACCCGCGCAGGTTAAAGAACCCGTGCAAGTCAAAAAACCCGAGCAGGTAACACCGCGGAACGGCGACGCTGTACTGCCCGCTGGGGCGAACGACGCCGTGAGGAACGACCCTTCGCCGACAGACGGGGAACTAAACATCCTGCACTGGGATTGTCGCGGATTGGCCAGCAACACTTTCACACCCAGTGAGCAATTGGTTAAATCGGCCACGCTCAGCAAACAGAGTGTGCTACATGTGTGGAATCGCTCGCAGCCCACCAATCATGCTTATACCCACAGCGACAATGTAGACTGGGCCTTCTGCACGCCGGTGGAATCGGATTCCTGCCCCGGTTGGTCGATCTATGTGGCTGGTAAACTGGCCGGCTACCTGCACGCCAACAGAACGTTCGACGGCAGCGATATGGAAACGCTGCAGGACGACCTCAAATTCACCGAACTGACCGCGACTACCCTGGGTGCCCTGCGCCAGGTTCGCGAGTTGCAACGACGACAAGATAGTCTGCGCAACTTCTTTGCGCCGGTGGTGCTCGAAGCGCTCTCCAAACATGATCCCGATGAAGTGCTAGCGCCGCGCGAGACGAACGTCTCCGTGCTGTTTTGTGATTTGCGCGGATTTTCCGAGCAGAGTGAGCAAGCCGCGGATCGCTTGCTGGAACTGCTGCAACGGGTCAGCGATGCGCTAGGCGTGATGACGCATCACATCCTGGCAAACGGCGGGGTGGTGGGAGACTTCCATGGAGATGCGGCCATGGGCTTTTGGGGTTGGCCCATCGACGACAATCAAGCCATGTTGCATGCCTGCCAAGCGGCCTTGGCAATTCGCGGCGAATTTCTAACATCGGCTGCGCGACCCGATCGGCGGTTGGCCAATTTTCGCGCTGGGATAGGGATCGCATCTGGTCCAGCAGTAGCCGGACGCATTGGCACAACCGATCAAGTCAAGGTGACGGTATTCGGTCCCGTCGTCAACTTGGCCGCGCGATTGGAAGCCATGACGAAGCAACTGCAGGCCTCTATTTTAGTCGACGAATCAACAGCCGATTGGGTGCGGGAGCACACATCGCCCGACGTGCTCCGCGTCCGCCGCGTGGCCAAAGTCATCCCCTACGGCATGCAAACGCCGCTGACCGTCAGTGAACTGCTCCCGCCTGAGGGCCCTGATGGGGTGCTGACCAACCAACAATTGGCCGCTTATGAATTGGCCTTGGATCACTTTATCAGTGGCGACTGGCATCAGGCCTTCCGACTGCTGCATCAAGTCCCCGCCGAAGATCAAGTCAAGGATTTCCTGACGGTCACCATCGCCGGCCATCGGCGACAAGCTCCTGTCGGTTGGCAAGGTGTGATCGAATTGCCAGGCAAGTAGAGTTGCGAGCCTAACGCTGTACCGCTAAAAGTTTGATGTTGCGGCACTTGAGGGTTTGCGCAACGTCAAACCTTTAGCAGTCCAGCGTGGGG
>CAKQNH010000778.1 GCA_934255105.1 uncultured Pirellulaceae bacterium | reverse complement strand
GCACGCTGACTGGCCGACCAGTCCGCTTGGCTTGCAGTAGCAACTGCGCTGCATTGCCAAATCGGCGCAGGCTCCAAGAGATCTGCGGGAGGACTGCGGCGGGATGTTCGCCAGCGGCAAACACCTTTTCTAGCTGCTGCAGTGCGTCGGCAATGCGGCCATCGACGATCGCATCGGCGATATCCCACATGGTTCGCGTCCGCCAGCTACCAACATTGGCGCGAATTTGTTCGTCGTTTAGTTTGCCGTGCGCATCTGCATAAAGGGCCAGCTTGGCCAATTCTTGGTGTAGCAGGCCGCAGTCTGGGCCCACCGCCTCGAGCACCAACGTGGCCTGCGGGCCAGTCAGTTGCAAACCCTGTTTGCTTTTCCCCCAAGCGACCATCCATTTTTTAACTTCACCCAAGTTGGGTGTCTTGCTGCGGCCAGCACCGGTCGGGATGGAACAGGCAATGCACCATCCCTGTTTGGCGACCAGCTTGAAGAGTTTGGTATTGGAGGGGAAGGTAGTGACTTGCAGGATCAGCAGCGAACCGGCGGCTGGAGCAGCGGCCCATTTTTCCAACTGGGGGCGGCTATCTTTGATCAGCCGATCTGCATTGCCGACGACAGCGATCCGCCGCGCGTCGGGTTCAAACAGCGACAGCGTGGCTAGTTCATCATGCACGTCGACCCATTTGCATTCATCGCCATCAAAAGCCCGCGGCGCATCGCTGTCGAAGCCGGCCAACCGCAGCGTGGCGGAGACCGTTTCCTTACGCAAGAAAGCGTCGTCACCGAAGGCGACGATCATCTGGGGCAGCTCGCTGGGCAGTTTATCTGCCAGCAGAAGTTCGAAGCAGTGCATGGCTACTCTCCAATGGGTTAGCTCCTCAAGCCTTGGCCGCGATCAGCTCTTTGCCCACCCAGGGTTGCAAGACTTTGGGGATGCGGACCGAGCCGTCGGGCTGTTGATGATTCTCGAGCAGGGCGATCAAGGCGCGACTAATGGCATAAGCGGTGCCGTTGAGCGTATGCACCAAGTGCGTCCCCTTCTCCCCCTTGATTCTATAGCGGATGTTAAGTCGGCGCGCCTGATAGTCGGTGCAGTTGGAAGTGCTGGTCACCTCCCCCCACTCCCCCGCGTCACCACGCCCAGGCATCCAAGCTTCCAAATCGTATTTGCGATAGGCGGGGCCACCCAAATCTCCCGTGGCCGTATCCACTACGCGGTAAGGGATCTCCAACGCATCGAACAGATCGCACTCGATCTGCCTGAGCTCTTCGTGCATCGCATCGCTCTGGTCAGGCAGCGTGAAGGCGAACATCTCGATCTTGGTAAATTGATGAACGCGATATAGCCCCTTGGAAGCGCGGCCCGCAGCACCCGCTTCGGTGCGGAAGCAATGGCTGATTCCAGCCAGCTTGATCGGCAATTGCTCCGAGTCGACCGTTTGATCGGCCATCATGCCGCCGAGCGTGATCTCGGCGGTGGCCACAAGATTCAGGTCGGTGTTTTCCAGTGAGTAGATTTGTGTTTCGGGACCGCGCGGCATAAAGCCGATGCCGTGCAGAATCTGTGTATGCGCCACATCAGGCGTGGTAATGGGAGTAAATCCGCGCGCGACCAATTGCTGCACAGCGAACTGTTGTAGGGCCAAATCGAGCAGCACGGCTTCGTTGCGCAAAAAGTAAAAACCAGCCCCAGCCACGCGTGCGCCCGCTTCGAAATCGATCAGATCCAGCGACTTGCCCAGCTCGACATGGTCTTTGGGCTTAAAATCAAACTTGGGTATCGGGGTTTTGCCCAAGCTGACTTGGGTGTTGGCGGTATCGTCCGCGCCGATGGGCGCGGCAGGGTGTGTTAAATTGGGAATGTGGACCTGCAGTGCGTGGATCTGCGTCTCCAATTCGTCGTGGGACGCTTGGGCGGCGTCTTTCTGCTCGCGCAGCTTGCGCCCCTGGTCTTTGAACGACTCGCGTTCCTCCGCCGATGCCGCTTTGCCAATCAGCTTGCTGGTCTCGTTCGCCTGCCGATTGAGCTCTTGGGCTTCGTAGAGTTTGGTACGGCGAACCAATTCCAGTTCGACCAATCGATCGACGTCTGCTTGGGCACCGCGGGCGAGGCAGTTTCGCTTGATCGCCTCGGCATTTTCAACGATAAATTTTCGATCGAGCATGATGCGGTGCTGTACTTCCAAGCCGTGAGAGTAGATACCAGTCGATTGTAGCGCAAGTCGCCAAGACTTTCGGACGGCAGACGTAGCGGAAGTCGCCAAGACTTTCGGTTTTACGAAATAGCCGAAAACTCTGGTTGAGTCCGTATGCGATACGATTCTACGGAAGATTGAGAGAAACGGGGAGGCCTGTGCGCGGCCTGATGAAAATGCTTTCGCTGAGGTGGAAACTAGGTATGATCGCTCGGCCCCCCCTCACCCGAGCTGGCGAGTCGCTAGGCCTACAGCGAAGTCCTGGGCCCGCTCGTCCCCTAGCCCCCGAAGAACAGGACAAAAAAATGGACACTTCTCGCTGAGCGCGACCCTATTCGACTATCTAAATCAGCGGCAAGCACACCTCTGCTTGCATTTTTTCGTACTGGTACTCGTATTCGTCGCCCATGTGATTCGATTAGGAG
>CAKQNH010000777.1 GCA_934255105.1 uncultured Pirellulaceae bacterium | reverse complement strand
TTCCGAGATTGACAATGGGGGTGGGACGACCGTTAAACTCTTAGATGAAGACGCTGGACGAATCGATGCCCAAATGCTGGTAGATCGTAGCCAGGAAATCATCCGGCCCGCAGTGTCCCTCGATGACATCTTCGCCGCGCCGGTCGGTGGCACCTAAGAATTTCCCTGTTTCGATGCCGCCTCCCGCCCACACATTGGAGAACGCTCGAGGCCAATGGTCGCGGCCAGGTTGCTTCGTTCCGGCCGCTGCGGAAGCATTGCCCATGCCCGTGCTGGGTGCTTCGTTGATCTTCGGCGTGCGTCCGAATTCGCCCGTGACGACCACCAAGACTTGTTCGTCCAACCCGCGTTCGTAGATATCTTCGATCAACGCCGTTACCGCTTGATCGTAGGCGGCCGCACGGAATCGAAGTGCGTCGAAGACGTGATGGTTCACTGCGTGGTCGTCCCAGTTGCCGACGCGTCCACAAAGTGGGCCACGGAGGCTGCTGGTCAAGACCTCCACTCCCGCTTCGACCAGCCGCCGGGCGAGCAGGAGTTGTTGGCCCCAGGTGTTCCGGCCGTAACGATCTCGAGTGGCATCGTCTTCCTGAGTTAGATCAAACGCATCCTTGGTTTTAGGATTGGTGAGCAACGTCATCGCCTGCGATTCGAATTCGTCGAGCGCGCCCATTTCACCGGACTGGTCAATCGCCCTGGATAACGTGTCGAGCTGCTCCCTCAAGCTGACGCGTCGTCGCAATCGCTCGATCTGCGATGCGTCAGCAAGCCCGATGTTGGGGACGACGAAAGTCGGTGCGTTGGGATCTCCGGTCAGTGAAAACGGCGCGTAAGCGTCCGTTAAGTAGGCCGGGCCGTTGTACTCGGTTGGTGGATTGACGCCGACATAGCGTGGCAAAGGATTATCCCTGGGCCCCTCTTGTGAGCGCAGATAATTGGCGACCGACATCCAGTCGGGATACTTCGGTTCCGGCTTGTCTCGCGTGTCTGCGACGACCGTAGCACGTGCCGGATGTCGAGCTTGGCCCAGGACACATTGGCATCTTATTCACAGCGTGGCTCCTTGATCGGTTTTGGTGGTAGGCTGCGGCAAAACGCGAATGGTAATGGGTTGGGAAACTAGGATTTCAGCGATATCGGTCGGCTTGGGGGGCGCTTTGGCCGGCTGCGATGGGGCCGTAACCCAAGCTGGCGGGACGTATTTGGAAACGGCAGTTCCGATGAACGCGATCCGGTAATCACCGGGTTTGACTTTGAGTTTGGCAAGATCAATTACCGTCTTGGACGATTCATCGTTGAGCTTAATATCGACCTGATCGGTGAATCGGCTTTTCATTGACCACCGCATCTGCATACAAATTTGCTATCGTGTAACCGGCGGTTGCGTCAGGGTCAGCGGTCACCAGCAGATGGCCGTGGGTTTGTCCCGCCGCTATCGTCAAACCTGCCGCTCGGACGCCATCGGGCAATCCCTCCATACCGATTTCGATGGGGCCATCAAAGCCGTCTCGGCGGATTGCCACGACGTCTAGGGGCATCGTTTGGCCGGGACGCAGTGCGATCGGCTTGGACAACGCATTGCGGTCACCGTTGCGGCATTCACGATGCAGCGGCCAAGCCACGATCGCAAAGTCCGGAGTCGGTTTGCGAATGATCAAACGATAAATGTTCCGCGCGTCTGCGCGGGTACCGCCGAACAAGCAACTGTTGTGGCGAAGGTTGGCGTAAAAGCTACGACAAGTCGCAGCAGTCCGCTGGGCGTGACTGTGAAGCAAGAAATCTCCTCTCGTTAGCTACTCGCGCTGCGATAAGCCAGCAGCGCCTTCTTGAATACCCAACGGCTAAACCACAGCGATGCAACTGTGGCCAGCAGGGTAAAGCCGGCTAGCGGCCACTCCCAAGCGGCGCGCGGGGTGAGCGGCTGCGCCAGCAATCGCGCAGGGACATTGACTACTACTAGCACCGGTACCACGAAGGTAAAGAGGAATAGCAGGGGGATTCCCCAGCCGCGGGCGTAGATCTCCATCGGGTAACGCGAGAAGTTGGTTATGTAAAACCAAAAGTCATACAGTGTTTGATTGCGACCCAGCCATACGCTAGTAGCTGCTAAACAGATCATGAGGCTGTACAGAATAGCCACACCGCAGGCGACGTACAGCGGATACAACACCAACAGCGACGGGTTGAATTGCCACGGATTCTCCGTGCGATTCGCCAAGTGCGCCAGGCTGATGATCAGCAGCGCTATACCCAAAAAAAGATTCGCCAGGCTCGACCAACTCACTTTGCGCAGCGAGATTAGAAACTGCGTATCGATCGGTTTGAGCATGGCAAAGTCGAGGCCGCCCGTGCGGATCAACTCGCTGAACTCCTCTGAGTTGGGCATAAAGAACGTCTGCATCAGCGAATTGATAATCCACGTGGTCCCCATGAAGACGAAGAATTCGTATTTGCCCCAGCCCGTGTCGCGACCGATGGACGTCGTATGCTCAAAAATAATCCAATACAATCCGACATTCATTATCGCCCAGCCGAGACTCGAGACTGATTCGATCAAGAAATTGGCGCGGAACATCATGTCGCGCACCAGCGAATTGCGGGCAAAAGTTAGAAAC
>CAKQNH010000776.1 GCA_934255105.1 uncultured Pirellulaceae bacterium | reverse complement strand
GCAGCCCTCGATCAGCTTGGGACTCGTCAGCGGCGTTGGCCGCTACCAATATCCGGCCGGTACGCTGCTTGAATATGCGGACTGCATTCAGACCGATGCGGCGGTCAATCCGGGCAATTCGGGCGGCCCTCTGTTCAACATGCATGGGGAGGTGATCGGCATCAATGGGCGCTGTTCCTTCGAAAAACGGGGCCGAGTCAATGTGGGCGTAGGCTATGCCATTAGCGCCAATCAAATTAAAAAGTTTTTGGGAATGCTCAAGAGTGGCCGCTTGATCGACCATGCAACTTTGGGAGCTACCGTTTCGACCGACGCCTCGGGGCGAGTGCTGGTGAGCAATATTCTTAACAGCTCCGATGCCTACCGGCGAGGACTACGCTACGGTGACGAGATTGTGGGACTAGCCGACCGCGAAGTTCGCACCACCAACAACTTCAAAAATATCCTGGGAACGCTCCCCAAAGATTGGCGAGTCCCCTTAGTGATTCGTCGCGACGGAAAGACTCAGACACTGCTGGTTCGCTTAGAGGGTGTCCACACGGAAAAGCAGTTGATCGATTTGGTCGACTCAGAGGCGGCCGAAGCGGACAAATCGCCTCATCCGGATCGCGAGAAAGATCCCAGCAAAGATCCCGCTGATGAGCTAGAGCAACAGCCCAAAGATTCCCCCGGCGATGAAGCACAGCCAGGCGATGACAGCCAGGCGAAGCAAGCCGAACTCGATGGGGATGCGAGCAAGAAAGTGCCTGAGAAAATCGAGCCTGGCCAGCCGAACAAGCGCTTAGTTGAATCGATGTTGACCCATCGTCCAGGGTTTGCCAATTACTACTACAACCAGCGGCACCGCAGTGAACTGTGGCAGCATCTCAGGCAACAGGCAGATTTTGTGGGTGTGGCAGACTCGTGGACGCTCACCGGCACCGTGGCGGGTGAAAGCACTCCGGTCACAATTGTGATCTCCGACGAGCGCGGCCTGCTGCATGTCGGCACGCGTACGCTCGCCGCTGAATCTACCGAGAGCGTTTCCGACGTCGTTTCGCAGCGCCGCGAAACAGGTCTGTTGGTCGCTCTGCGAGCGCTGCAACAGATGTTGATTCTCGGCCCTGAACGGATCGGCGATACAGTCTATCTGGGGACGCTGCCGGTCTATGCGGGAACATCGACGGAGCTCGCCAGTGCTCCACTTCAGCCCGCCCTGCAGACGCTGTGGTACGATGCGACGGTCCGCTTTTCATTCGACCCCAGCACGGGGCTCATCTCACTGGTCGAAGTTTTCGGCGATGCGGGGCAAGATCCAGTGGAGCTATACGTTGACCAGTACGCACCCGTGGACGGCGGTTCGCCAGACAGCACCGTCGCCGATACACCCAGTGGCAGTGCTTCCAACGGCAGTGCTTCCAGCAGCAGTGTTTCCAGCGGAGTAGCAGATGGCTCAGCCGAAAATGGTGCAGCCACGCGCATGTTCCCAACTCGCCTGCGTCTGCAGTACGGAACCGATCCGCGCTTACTGCTGTCGATCGACTCAGTCAAACTGGGGACAGCAGCCAAGGCTGGACCAGGCAGCCCAGATGTGCCGGCCGCAAAGCCCGCCGCCCCCCCCGCACAGAACTCGCAGAGCCGCCGCTCGAATACCAACTCTAAGTTGAACATCAAGTCCAAGCAGTTTTTTGTGGCTACTCAAAACGCCTCTGCGACCACTGCGCTCACCTCTGCCACAAACGCAGTTGAGGCCCCCCCCTCCCCTCCCCCGGCAATGGACAACAGCGCGTCGCTCAGCAGCGTAGCGGTAGCCGCCGAGATGAACATGGTGAAATTGTATGGAGCTGGTGGGGCCGCTAATTTACAAGCGTATCAAAGTGGTTTCTTCATTTCTAATGCCGGCCACATATTGACTTGCTGGAGCACAGTCCTAGATGTGGATACTGTGTTTGCAGTCACCAGCGACGGGGGACGTTACGAAGCCAAGGTCCTGGGCATCGATCCCAATCTAGAGATCGCCATCCTGGCCACCGGTCAAGCCACAAACCACTTTTTCGATTTGACAAAATCGGTCGACCCGCCCGCTGGCAGTCGCGTGCTGGCCTTCAGCAATCTGTACGGGATCGCCACCGGCCGCGAGATGTCCAGCGTGCAGAAGGGTGTGGTCATGGCACGCACCGAGTTAAACGCGCGACGCGGGTCCTTTGCATCGATCTATCAAGGGACGGTATTGATCATTGACGCGATGACGAACAACCCCGGAGCTGCTGGCGGCGCACTGACCACCATTGATGGTCGCTTGGCCGGGATGTTGGGCAAGGAGATGCGCGACGCCAGCGCCAACACGTGGGTCAACTATGCTATTCCCATTTCCCAGATGCGAGAATCGATCGAGCGCATCGTCTCGGGCAAGTCGATTCAGCGGATGGCCATGACGCAGCGAACCGTCGACCGTCCCACCAACTTGAAAGCTCTGGGGATCGTACTAATACCCAACGTATTGGCCAAGACGCCCGCTTTTGTCGACCAAGTCGAACCCGCATCGGTGGCTTCCGCAGCGGGACTGCACGCCGATGATCTGATCCTATTCGTCAATTCGCAACGCGTCCCATCGCAGGCCGCACTGCTGGATGAACTGACGA
>CAKQNH010000775.1 GCA_934255105.1 uncultured Pirellulaceae bacterium | reverse complement strand
TGCGAGTTACGGCAGACCGAAGCAAGTGATCATTGTGCTGCGTATCCACGGCCCAATTAGAAAGGACCCGACGATGCTCTACGGCTGATGTTCAGCCGACGCGGCGCTGGCCTGCGTAAATCACACTTGCCGGAGATTGGGGTTAGGCATTGGCTAGCGCCGGCGCTCGAAAAGCACTGATTTTTTACCACCCATTTTCTAACCTTTGTTCCACCGGATCGAATTTTACGAATCGGGAAGTTATTGTTGAGCCGTCTCTAAGTAACTAATCGGCTACGATGGCATCTGATCGGCGGAGCGATCAACGACTATAGCACCTGATCGGCAGAGCGATCAACGACTATGGCATTTGATCGGCGGAGCGATCAACGACTATGGCATCTGATCGGCGGAGCGATCAACGACTATTGCACCTGATCGGCGGAGCGATCAACGACTATTGCATCTGATCGGCGGAGCGATCAACGACTTTGGCAATTGATTGGCTGACGTCGTCGAGTAGACTGATGGTTCTATTAAATGGCGAAAGCTAAATTGCACGCAGGTTGTAAGAATTGTAACCTTTCCTCACCGCGAAAACGGACAAGATCTATGCGAATCTCAATTCCGAAGGATCGTTTGCTCGGATGTGTGGTTATTGCGGTACTTTTAGGTGCTTCTACGGCATCTCTGGCTCAGGAATTGCCTACGGGAAAAACGGATCCTGGGAACAGTCGCGACGCTGCAACGCTGGTTCAGCTCACCGCACCGCCAGTACTAAACGCCCCAAGACCGCTGCTGGACATCGAGGAACTCGGTAGAGCACCGCTGTCCAACTACGGTTCGCTCGAGCCGATCATTCAGGCTCTACGCGCACATCGGCCACTCGATTTGAATTCTGAACTATGGCGGGCGGAGCACCCACAAGGCAACTACGAAGCTTGGGCCGCGCAGGCTCGTGCGGTGCTGGCTGACGGGCTGCATTACGATCCAGGGGAGCTCGACCTAAAGGCGACCACCACTGCGCGTTGGGAAACCGACGCATTTGTTCGCGAGACGATTGAGTTCAACACGGCTGCCTGGTTCCGAGTCCCCGGATATTTCTACATCCCGAAAAACGTCCCGCTTCCCGCGCCCGCATTGGTCGTGTTTCACGAGTGGGGTGGCCCCATGCTCTTCGGCGCCGATCGCGTCTCGGGATCGCCCGTGCATGAGGCAATCGTCAAACATCGCGACACGTACACCAGCGGCCGAGCCATTGCAGACTGGTACGCCGCGCAAGGTTATGCGGTGATCGTTATCGACGCCTATCACTTTGGGCGACGAGCGCCGCGCGGCGTCGGCGGACTGCCTGACAGCTTCGATCCGGCGACGCTCGATAGCGAGACCCTCAATCGCTACGATGGCATTCTCCGCGATCAGTTGTATACGGGGGTTCGGGAATTGAACTGGGCCGGTACGACCTGGGCGGGCGTCAACTATGGCGACGACATGCGCTGCGTTGACTACTTGTTATCGCGTCCAGAAGTGGACCCTGAGCGGATCGGCTGCACCGGCCTGTCGGGGGGCGGTTGGCGCACCAACATATTGACAGCGCTCGACTCGCGTATCAAAGCGGCCGTATCGGTCGGCTGGATGACGACGGGCGATTCGCAACAAGTCTACAATTTGCGCGGCGCTGTCGGTACATTTTGCCTACTACCGGGCGTGTGGAACCGCATCGACATTCCCGATCTGATGGCCATGGCAGCTCCCAAGGCGGTGATGGTTGTGAGTGGCACCGAAGACCCGCTGTTCCCTCCCATGGGACAACGCGACGCCGCTCGCCAAATCGCCGATGCATTTTCTTGGGCTGGCTGTCCCGAACGCTTTCGCAACTATGCACCTCAAAAGCCGCACTGCTATGATGCCGAGATTCAGGCTGAAGCCCTGGCTTGGTTCGACAAGCATCTCAAAAACTGACAACTCCCCCCGCACTCCGATCCCCCTCGCACTCCGACCGGCCATAGAGATCAAACATGAAACATTCGAGAGTTTTTGCGATTGCACTGGTTGCTACCACTTGGCTGTGCCCGCTATCGGCCGAAGAAATCGCATCCGAGCCAAAGCTTGTGGCCATTTCCAATTCGCAGGGAGTCACGGTTTTGGAAGGGATCCGGCCGGTACTGACCTATCAGCGGGCGACCAAGTCGCTTGACGGAAAGTGGCCGCGCGCCAACTACGTTCATCCCTTGTTCGACTTGGATGGTGAAGTCATCACCGAAGATTTTCCCGCTGACCATGGGCATCATCGCGGCATCTTCTGGGCTTGGCACCAAGTGTTGGTCGATGGACAGCCGATGGGGGACGCCTGGGCCTGTGTCGATTTCCAATGGGATGTGATCGACGTGAAAGTAGACACGACCGATGATCGTTTGACCATTCAGGCCACGACTCTCTGGAAGTCCCCAGCCCTGAGCGACCAACTGGGCCAACCGATCCCTTTCGTGCGTGAACAGACGACGATTACCGTCCACCCGGCGCAGGAGCGTCACCGCTGGATCGACTTTTCGATCGAGCTGCTGGCTCTGCGAGCTGGTGTGGCGATCGGTGGCTCCGACGACGACAAAGGTTACGGCGGATTTTCACCACGCCTGAAGCTCTCAGAAG
>CAKQNH010000774.1 GCA_934255105.1 uncultured Pirellulaceae bacterium | reverse complement strand
GCTCACCTCTGCTTGCATTTTTTCGTACTGGTACTCGTACTCGATGCCCATGCGATTCGATAAGGAGTGCGAGTACCATTTCATCGAGTACGTTCATTGAGTACGAGTACGCGAAGTCGAGACGGGAGGTGGTGTTCAGCGAGAACTGTATGATTCTGCGCGAATTGTCGACGTAACGATTGTCGACGTAAGCTCGTAACGAGCCTATGGAACATTTAACCGGCGGCTTCGCTGCTGGGCGAGGCTTCGCTCTCTTTGGCTTTAGACGAGGTTTCTGCAGAGCTGTTGCGCACGGCAGGGCCGGTTCCCGGCATGACGCGTGGTACCGATAGGGTCTCGTCGATTAGAGTGCGTAGCACATCGGAATCGATAACTTCGACTTCGATCAAGCGATTGGTAACACTCTCGAGCGCTGGTCGCCGTTCGAGCAGAATTTGCCGAGCCTTGTGCAACATATCGTCGACAATGCGCTTGACTTCTTCGTCGATTTCGCGGGCTGTCTGTTCGCTATGATCGCGGCCAATGGCGTCCCCGCCCCCTTGTCCCAAGAATGGACTGCGCCCGCTTTCGCGGTAGTTGACGCGGCCAAGGCGGCTCATGCCAAACTCCATGACCATGCTGCGCGCGATGGCGCTGGCCCGCTCCAGATCGTTCTGCGCACCGGTGCTAATGTCCTGAAACACAATTTCTTCAGCCAGCGTCCCCGCGAGCAGGACTTGCATTTGAGCTTCCAACTCGGCCTGGGTCATCAGGTAGCGATCCCCGGTGGGGCGCTGCAAGGTATATCCCAGGGCTGCTAGTCCTCGGGGGATGATCGAAACTTTGTGGACTGGGTCGGTGTTGGGCAGCGAATAGGCTACCAGCGCGTGGGCCGCTTCGTGATAGGCCACGCGGCGTTTTTCGTCCTCGTCCATTACTCGACGCTTCTTTTCCAAGCCCGTCGTGACTCGTTCGACTCCTTCGTCAAACTCCGCTTGCCCCACCGTATTCTTTCCTTTGCGAGCTGCCAGTAGGGCAGCTTCGTTGACTAAGTTGGCTAGGTCTGCACCGCTGAATCCGCTGGTGATCGAAGCGATGCTTTCCAGTTCGACGTTGGTCGAGAGCTTAACGTGTTTAACGTGGACCTTCAATATTTCGTAGCGCCCCGATTTGTCGGGGCGATCCACCAACACGTTGCGGTCAAAGCGACCGGGCCGCAACAATGCGGGATCGAGCGTCTCGGGACGGTTGGTGGCGGCGATAACGATAATACCGATGTTGGAGTCAAACCCGTCCATCTCCACCAGCAATGCGTTGAGCGTCTGCTCGCGTTCATCGTGCACGCCGACCATGCTGCCACTGCGGCTCTTGCCCAGGGCGTCGAGCTCATCGATAAAGATAATGCAGGGCGATTTGGCGCTGGCCTGTTGGAACATGTCGCGTACGCGAGCGGCTCCCACGCCGACAAACATTTCGACAAAGTCGCTCCCCGATAGGCTGAAGAAAGGCACGCTCGCTTCACCGGCAATGGCTTTGGCCAGCAACGTTTTGCCGGTCCCAGGAGGGCCCACCAGCAGCACGCCTTTGGGAATGCGGCCTCCCAGGCGTTGGTATTTGTCGGGATGCCTCAAGAAATCGACGATCTCGCGGACTTCCTCCACGGCTTCATCGACACCGGCGATATCGTCGAACGTAATGCCAATATCGTCCTGGGCGTACAGCTTCCCCCGCGATCTTCCGAACGACATTGGAGAACCGATGCCCCCCAAACGCCGCGCAGCGAACATCATGATCAAAACAGCCGCCCCTACCATGACTAGCACAGGGCCATATTGATTCATGAAACTGGGACCATCGGAATAGGACCAGTCCACATTGCTGGCGTCCAGATGTTTGCGCAGCTCGGTCGACGTTTCGTCGGAGGTGTCTTTATTGCAACGGAACTCCGTCTTGACTGCTTCCCCGCGCGGACGCCCTTCATCCAAGGCTACCTTGAGCAGCTCGCCCGAGATCGATGTGGTGTCGATGCGAACATTGCGGATGTGGGACAGTTCCACTACCGAATCTCCCGCTCGCACGCGGATCGAACCCGGATATAGCAGCTCCCCCTGTTCATTGCGTTCGCCTACCAGTTCGCCGCTCCCTTTCTCCGTGTAGCGAGTGGCTTGTAGCAATCGCACCAGATCCGGGTACTTCATGCGGTAGATGGCGTTGTTGACCACAAACATGCCCACTGAGAGCAGAATGATCGAGGTCAGAACCAGATACCAGACCCAGTTGTTCGTCTTCCCGTCGCTACGCTTATCTTGATCGTCGTCAGATGCCATGAGATATTATTGAAGAGGTTGAGTGATGTGAGTACGAGCCTACGCTTAGGAGTATACGTCAAGTTCGCCCGTGCAGCATCCCAGTTTTCAGCAGGTTCGCCTGCGTTTGCTGGGTTCAATACGTGCGATTTCAACGTTTTGAGCAGGCTGAGGCGATTTTGCAGACCGCACAGCCCCCGCGCGAGCCACAGCCGTTCTTGGCCGCTGCCGTGCCACAGCCTGGGCCACAGCCGTGCTCCAACAGCTTGGCGAACTTGCTCTCGCGGACGCGCTGTTCGTAAAGCTCTACCAACTGGTCTAGGTGCTGCTGAACGTGATCGTCA
>CAKQNH010000773.1 GCA_934255105.1 uncultured Pirellulaceae bacterium | reverse complement strand
CGCTTGGGGTCAGCAAAGTCGAACAGGCCCGTGGTACGATCGCGACGAAACTCTCGCCCCGGTGTCATGATGACCGGTTCGTCGGCGACTTGGCTGAGCATCATGAAATGCGCACCCGCGCCCAAGCGCACGGCCGGTTTGAAGACCGGCATCTTCACCTGCGGGTCCTGGGTCGGGTTCTCAAAGTAGTACAGGCCGTTGGACGGTGCGTCAGGACAACTGACCAGCAGATCCATATCGCCATCACCATCGTAGTCAAACGGCAGCGGGAAGGCCCATAAGCCGACTCCCAAGTCAACCGCCAGCCCCGGATTGTTATAGGACAAAGGCTGCAACTTAAACTCCTCCGCAGCTTTGCCCTTGTCAGCGGCCGCAAGTTTAGCAGAGCTAGTTGGATCATTGAAAAGAGCAGGGGAGAGCGTCAGCAAAAAGACTAGCGCAGCGACCACAGGCGCACGTAGTCGGAGGGTGGACTGGCACGGGTAGTGCTGCAGTCCTGTTAGCGTGCCCAGCGTCGATGTGATCCGAGGCGGAGTGGATGGGAGCGGAGTGGTTGGGAGCGGAGATATCGGTCGGAGGGTTCGCATGGTGGGGACTCAATTCGCGCGGGCCGAAGTTGGAATCTTGCCATTGTATCACATGCAGTTGCCGCGATCAGCTTTCCCGGACCAAACAGAATCTTCAATGTCGACCGGAAATCTTTTGGATGGGAATCACCAACGAAAGCGATACGATGTTGGCCACGAAAGACCACAAAGAGCGCAATAGGAAATAAACGTAAGACAACGAGCGAATTAAGTTGGTGGCAAATTCCTTTTGGATTTACTAAATGTCAAGTGCGAGTGCATGCCTGCAACTAGACCTTTTGCGATCTTTGTGCTCTTTCGCGGCAACCCAAAGCGCCCTAGAAATCGAACTGCAGCCGTGCAGCGAACATATTGGAGATACTGGTACCGACGCTGGGCCGAGTCAAATCGGCATTGATCCATTCAAACTGACTCTTAGCGTTGTCCCACCAGTACCAGTTGAGCCCCAGGCTGGCGGTGTCCAATCGCCCCGTAGGGCCGCTCACGCCGGGTGCACCAAACAGTGGATTTAGGTTGAGCGAGCTGAACTGCGCCACGGTCTCCCAAGCGCCCCACTGGCCGGCGGCAATATCCAGCGGGCGATCGGGCTTGAACACTCCTTCGCTGCGATTGTACGGAATGACCTCTCCAGTCCACATGTGCCGCAGCGTAATGTAGCCAGCTTGTACAGTCTCTGTATCGCCCGTGGGAAGTTTGACGCGCGACCATCGATTCTCCGCTTGTACCACAGTCTGCCCCCAGGACCTAGCCGCTTCAATATTAAACAGGTTCGCATGATCGACATTGAACGGCTCAGAATTTACAAAGGGGGGAACATTGTCGATCGGCAAAATACCCAAGCCGCCAGGGCCGAGATTCGGCTGTTGGCCGACGAACACTTCGGGTTGACTAGCGTATAGCAATTGATTGCGAGCTGGATCCATGTAGCTATGACCAACGCCGAAATGGATCAGGTCCCAATCACCGCGATCGCGGTACAAGAACGTCAGACGCTCTGCGGTCCCCAAACCCGTACTGTCCCCATAAATATTGCCAAAATTGTCAGACAGCGTGCGAAATCCAGAAAAGGCCCAAGTGAAGGTTTCCTCCACGGCGGTGTCGGAAAGCATGATTCCAGTCTGCCGGAATGGTGCCAGGGCGAAGGCTGTCGGACGCTCGAGCAACGGTAAGTCGCGGACCCCGCCCAGCTCGGCCATACCGAACGGCTGGCGGAAGCGACCGATCCGAACGTTGCCGAGCGGCGTCTCATTGATCTGTCCCCAGACGTCGACGAATCTGGCCTGGCCTTGCGCCATATCGAATTCCAGCATGTACGAACCGCGTTCGGACACGTTGCCTGTGGCCGCCAAGCGAGCGCGTCGGAATCCGGTGCCGTCTTGTATGTCTCCCAACACCGCACGGCTTTCACTGGATTGCCCAAATCGCGCGGTGTCCAGTTGAAAGAAACCAGTCAAACGCGCGTCAGGATACTTCTTTTCCGTTGGACAGGCTTCTGCAATCTCAGCCTCGGGACTAAAGTGGCTCCACATCAGGCTATTGGCAGGGACCGTCGGCGCACCTACCGGCTCAGATTCGGATAACTGTTGAAAGCCCAGCGGTCGAGAGTCTGCCGAGAGCAGGCTCTCACTTCGTAGCTGGTCGAGCTGCCGTTGCAACAGATCGATCTGCTGTTGCGTGCTGGTCTGCCCCAAGGAGCTGGCAGCTAGCCCTAGCAGAATTGCCAGGGAGGCTAGCAGTTGGAATCCAAATCGCAATTGGCGCATCTTCGTCCGCTCCGCAGTGTCCGCATATTCTCAGAGAGAGGTGTCTCTAGGAATAATCGGCACAAGCCTTGCGAGCGGAACAGATAGGCCTGACTAACCGTCACAGCTTAACAACCGGGCGGGATGTTCAATTTGGGTTCAAGTTGCATGCTGCGCCTCAGAGCGGCGTCCGTAGCGTGCGCACTCCTGCCGTTTAAGCATTCGTAGAACGGGCACTCCTGCCCGTTTATATATATATCCCACATGTCATTCCCCGTCATATAGAAGATGGTTCTGCCACCCGCGCGAACCTGTA
>CAKQNH010000772.1 GCA_934255105.1 uncultured Pirellulaceae bacterium | reverse complement strand
GTTCACGGGCACGCTGGTTTGTCACCGTTTGTCAATTTCCAGGCGGCTCGCGAGCAGCTCATTCGCGAAGTGCTCATACCCGGTGGTGTCACTGATGAGCGGGTGGTCGAGGCGATCCGTCAGACGCCGCGCCACGAGTTTGTACCGCTCAATGTGCGCAATGAGGCGTACTACGATCGCGCCCTGCCGATCGGCGCTTCGCAGACGATCAGTAGCCCGCTGATCGTGTCGATCATGACGCAGGAATTGCAGACGGAGGCCGATCAAAAGGTGCTAGAGATTGGCACGGGGAGCGGCTTTCAGGCGGCGGTGCTCAGCCCGCTGGTCAAGGAGGTGTATTCGATTGAGATCATTCCTGAGCTGGGGGAGCAAGCGCGCAAGGTTCTCGATTCGCTGGGCTATACGAATGTGTTTACCAAGATCGGGGATGGGTTTCTGGGGTGGGAGGAGCACGCGCCTTTTGACCGGATCATCGTTACGTGCAGCCCCGAGAACGTGCCACAACCGCTGGTCGATCAACTGGCCGACGGTGGGCTGATGGTCATCCCGGTGGGGGAGCGCTACCAGCAGACGCTCTATTTGATGCGCAAGAAGGATGGCAAGTTGGAGCGTGAATCGCTGCGGCCGACCTTGTTTGTGCCGATGACCGGCGAAGCCGAAGAGCGACGCCAAGTACATGCCGATCCGACTCGCCCGCAATTGGTCAACGGTGGTTTTGAAGAGCGACCGAGCGCGGCGGGAGTCATGCCGGGTTGGTACTATGAACGCGGTGTAGTTTGGGAGCAGGCGAATGACGCACCCGAGGGGAAGAGCTTTGTGGTCTTTCGCAACGATGTGCAGGGGCGGCCTACCAATTTATTGCAAGGGGTCGCGCTCGATGGTCGGCAAGTGAAACGCATCAAACTCTCGGCCTCGGTAAAGGTCGTCGATGTGAAGCCGGGGATCGCTGCCGACGAATTGCCCGCCGTGGCAATTCGCTTCTTTGACGAGCAACGCAGCTTGCTGGGGACTCAGTGGTTGGGAATGTTCCGCGGCACGCGAAGTTGGCGAGCGGAATCGCACACCTTTCGGGTCCCGGCGGAGTGTCGCGAGGCGATTGTCTCGATCGGTCTCTTCGGTGCCACGGGCGAAGCTTGCTTTGACGACATCCGCCTGGAAGCGGCGGCAGTATCGCCCTGAGTCGCTGTTACTGGGGCGCTATCCGGCTGTCTGTTGTTAAGACTGCGCGACATTCGCCCGTTCGCACGGTAGTTCAGCAATGCGTGGGGCGATGCCCGCGTGGTTTAGCGAGCCTTTCTGAGTGCATTGCCATTGTGCCGCATAGGCTTTCGCAGAAAATCTATTCGACAATGCGAATGTTTGAGCTAGGCTTAGGTGCGCATGTCTCCAGGCTTTGTTATTCGTTAAAAGCTACCTAGGCTACTTGAACGGTGCTTTCTGGAAGATATGCTATATCAAGAACCGGCGAGTTTTTCAACCGGGTCGTCAAGCTAAAGAATATGGAGTTGCCACGCATGAAGTTTAATTATTTGGGGAAAGTAGCGAGCCTAGTGCTCGGTGCAACATTGTTAGTTTGTCCCAGCAATCTGCAGGCAGGTTGGGGCATGCTGGGTGGAAGTAATGGCGGCAGCAGCGGCTTTGGATCAGGCGGATACGGATCAGGCGGCGCATCGAGCGGCGGATATGCCGCATCGTATGGCGGTAGCAGTGGCTACGCAGCCTCGTATGGTTCCTCGAGTGGCGGTTCATCCGGTGGCAGCAGCGGCTATACGGCTTCCTACAGCTCCTATGGTGGTGGTTCTTCTGGGGGTAGCAGTGGTGGGCCAGGCCTACTGCAGCGTTTCGCGAGCCACATCCATGACCACGTGGCGGCCAAGCGCGCACGGCATCAAGCGCGTCGCGCCTCCTACGGCAGCAGCGGCTATGGCAGTTCGGGTGGCTCGAGCGGTTACATCACCAGCTATGCTTCCTATGGTGGTGGCTCTTCAGGCGGTGGTTCGAGCGGCGGTTATCCAGCCTCATACGGTTACTCGGGCGGCAGCAGCGGCGGCAGCGTGAACTACGGCAGCACCGGCTATCGTTCGGGCGTCAGCTACGGCAGCACCGGCTATGGTGCTAGCTACGGCGGCGGCGAAGTGTATTACGGTGCATCGACGGCAACCGCCGACAGTGCAGCCAGCAGCCTAGTTTCCGATTTGAATTCGGCCACGGCGGATGATGCTGTTTATCTAACCTTGGCTGTTCCCAGCAACGCCAAGGTATACGTCAACGACAACGAGACTACCAGCACTGGCGCGGTGCGCAAGTTCGTCAGCCGTGGACTGGAAGCTGGCAAGCAGTATCGCTTCCAAGTTCGTGCCGAGATTATCGATGCCAGTGGCAAGTTGCTAACGGAAGAGAAGTCATTGGTTGTCTCTGCGGGAGCTCAAGAGCAAATTCAATTCGCATTTGCTGAACAAGATAGCCCGATTGAAACGGCCATCACGCTCAACTTGCCCGAAGGTGCCAAGGTCACGCTGGCTGGCTCTGAAACCAAAGCCGCGGGTGAGATTCGCACTTTCCGCACTGGTCGTTTGAAGGCTGGCGAGATCTGGGATGACTACGAAATCGAAGTCGAGCTGGACGGACAGGTCAAGCGTCAGACG
>CAKQNH010000771.1 GCA_934255105.1 uncultured Pirellulaceae bacterium | reverse complement strand
CAACAACGCACCGGCCGGCGGACAGTCGTCGCATTGCGTGCTAGAGTAGACTTGCAATTGTCCAAAACGCGGAGCGAAACAAGAGAGCGACTGCGCACCCGCGCGCACGGCTTCGAAGGCCAATGCCGTATAAACTTCTACGGAACCTTGTCCCGTAATGCAGATCTCTCGCAGTTTCTTTGCGTGCAAGTCGCAGCGTGTATCGGCGATTAGTCGTTTGATCGCGGCCGGGGAAAGAGGTGGCGGCGAGACCAAACTAATCTCGACAAGACCACGCTGCGATGCATTCGAGTCGACGACCACACGAATGTAGCTCTCCCCCAGCTCATCGCTACGTCCCGCTGGTGCCGCCGACAATGCCGTGACGCTTGGTGCCACACAGCCGGCGGCTGTGGCCGCCGCATGCGCGTACATCCACACAGCCCCTTGGCCCGATAGTTCAACCCGTCGCGACCGCGAAAACTCTGGCAGTGGACAATCCGCCAACACGCCCGGTTCCCAATAGCGGTCTTCGCCCGGAATGAATTCCACGCGCATTGCGTCTTTTTCTTCGGAAACTTGAAACCACTTTTGCTCGTTCATCGATCGTTCTACTTTTTACTTTCGTATAAATCGCGACACCGACACGATGCGTCCGTCTGCATCCCGTTTGCAGCTTGGTCCAGTATCGGGTACCAGCACAATGACTCCGCGAGGACGTTCATCGGCTTTCCAGCAATCCCCTACAAGCGTCGACACCAGCAGCACATCACCTTCGGCAATTCCCACGGGCAACCCACGCAATTCACCGTATTTCGTCCGCACCGTCGCCAGTCGATCGATCGGTTCAGCCGGCTCGGTCACCTGCTCAAGTCGCACCGCACCATCGCTAGCAATCGCCCTCAGCGTTAGGCCATCGTCATAGTGCATTGTGTGCGGGGTTAGATTCCAAATTCGCATGACTTTAGTTAGACTCACTAAACTGATTGACAAATTCGCCGCAGCTTGAAAGCGACACGGCCAGATTGAATTCGACTGCAAAAAGCTTGTGCTGGAATCATAGCTGATTCTGATGAGATAGGGACGGCTGGAATGACGCTAAAAATTGCCATTGTCGGCATAGGTAAACAGGGGCAGGAGCATGTTCGAGCGTGCCTTCAGAATCCGACTCTCGTGCGCCTCGTTTCTGTGTGCGATCCCAATGCCGATTGGTCCGAGTTGCCGGGTAAATATCAAGACATCGCGCGCTGCCGTACGGTAGACGAGCTGCTGCTACTTTCGCCCACGCGCCCCGATGCTGTGATCGTAGCCACTCCCCCAACAGAATACTGTCGTGTCGTACGCGAACTCGCAGCGGGTCGTGTCGCGATCATGCTCGAGAAACCGTTTGGTATGAAGCACAGTGAAGCGGGAGAACTTCTCGAAGCGTGTGGAGAACTCGGATCGAACCTGGTTCTGGCGGCGCAGCGACGATTTCACCCCTCCTACCAAAAGGTCAGCGAACTGCTGCGTGAAATGGATGATGTCCGATCAGCAAATTTGGAATTGTTCATCAATGCGCCGCCCGTCGATAACGATGCGACAGAAGAATCCAACGATGGCCCGAGAGGAGATAACTGGCGCGATCGCGTTGGAACGATGCTCGATTTGGGTTTTCACGCAATTGACCTCGGCAGAATGTGGTTTGGCGAACTGAAACTGATCGCGGCGAGTGTCTTCGACGCACGAGGACGCGTTTGCCGCGATCGTCGTGACGTTGAGGCACATCTTCTGTTTCGTACTGAATCTGGTACTCAACTTCGGATTCGCATCGGTCGCGCGAGCGTCAAATCAGAACGATTTCGGTTGCAGGCAGAGAATCAATCAATTGATGCTTCCCGAGAGCATGTGCAACTAACCACGGCCAATGGCAAAACACAGCGGTGGGAGTATGAGCCGACTTGGACCGTGGCCATGAGCCATCAGCTACGCGAGTGGATTGATGCCTGTCCTTATCTCAATCCATCCGTATCGACATCTGCGATTGAGGGGCTGCTTACAATGCAGCTTATTGAAGAAGCGTACGCCCGTCCCGAATTTGCGTGAATGTGTCATGAATAGTTTTGACAACCGAATTCTCAGTGAATGTGCTGTGCGGGTAACACCGCGATCAAATACTTCAATCGCTCAAGGAATTCAGTCGAACGATCCGGCAGATGCCAACGATTTCTGGTGCCTACACGACGGCGGGCACACGGACCAATTGTATTCGGCAGAAGGTCAGCTAGCCCGTCTGACGCACGTGCGGGGCAGGCTGACGGAAATGTTGGAACGCCCTTCGTCTATGAGCTATTCTATACGAATCAACAGCCTACAATGGTTGACGCGATATACACTGAGAATCGGTGCCTGGGAATTGCTCGGCAAGCTCTCTGGATTGCTGCTGAAGTCAGTCAGACATGACTTTCCGACTCCATTGCATCTCAGCCGAGCAACAGGCCTAGTTTCGGAATGGGCCTTAGCAAGCGGCAATGGGAAATTGGCTTCCATCTACGCCAGCGAGTCACTGGCTTGGGGCTTCGAGACGCATCGCATCCGTTCCTATTTGGCGTACGCTGAACTGCTGATGGGGCAACCCAGGAATTGTCGCGACGAGCTCAACTTTGTTCTGTCCCAAGCCGCCACGAC
>CAKQNH010000770.1 GCA_934255105.1 uncultured Pirellulaceae bacterium | reverse complement strand
CTATAGACCAACCGCTTGGGCATCTCTAAAAAGAGCGAGGTGTCGCTGGCCTGTGGGCGATCGTCCACTCGCAGCAGCTTGGTTGGTCGATTGTCTTCTCCACCTTGTTGAATAACGATCAGCCAATTGGTGTTCGGTTCAGCCGTGATGAACATCGGGCGTTCCCAAGCGATGTCCTTAAACTGCTTGACAGCGACATAGGGTAGCGGCGGCTCGGGCGCACCCACGACCCGCGACGTGGTCCAGGGAGTGCGGTTTTCCAGTCCATACGGCGGCGGCTCTTCGGCTTTGTCCCTGCCGCGCGCAGAGCTGGAGTTCGCACCGTCGGTGCGCGCGTCATCCGCCTCGCAGTTCGCCGTCGGTCCTCCGGCCAGAATTAGCGCTAACCCCAGTGTGTGAAATAGTGATCGAGCACTCATATACACCCGCCTCGCCATCGTTGGATTCGCGCCGATGCGCAGTTCGCAGTCAACCTAAACCTCAATGAATAAAGTGCACGTTGTAGTCTACCAAGTTCTAGTTCCGCAATTAAGGATTGGCACGCGCGTCTGCACGGCTTGAGTAGCTCCCCAAATGGCGAGCGCCGCGCAGTCGTTATGCAACATGAAGCGGTGGATGGCACCCGGCTTGTCCAGTGAATGGATACGCCAAGTCGAGCAATCTCTCGGCAGGCTTTACGCAAGCGGTGGGCTGGGGTAGCCAGCGATCGCTGTCGGGCTGGTCGTCGGTTAATGTTAGTTCATGCGTCATTGTGACTGGTTTTATGAAATGTAGGTGTACGTTGCTTCGCTTTTTATTCGTGCTTTAATTTTTGTGATTGGCGAGGAATTGATTGGCATTGCGTCTGCAGGGGGGTAGGTTCGGAGCTGGCTTGCCCGATCGTAGGGTCGTCAATGTTCAGAGTATCGATTTTTTAGGCGAGGAAATTGGATATGAAGTACACACAGGCGAGATGCAAACGTCACCCTGCGGAGGTTCACATTGGTGGAGTTGCTGGTGGTCATCATGTCCCACGCGCCCGTTGTGGAGACGCCCGAGGGGATGACGGCGGAAGAGGCCATGCAAGCCGAAGCGGCAGCCGCGAGACGTCCGAAGGTCGCAAATTCGGCACCGCTCGTGCCTGAGGCCTATACGCGCCTGGACCAAACGCAGTTGACCCAAGTTGTGCCCGCTGACGGCGATATCGTGATCGATCTGCAGAGTCGATAATTCCAGACGATGCTTCATTAAAGGTGGGCGCTAGTATCCTGCCGCGACACTCCGTATAAAGGGAGGCTTTTACAGTCGCATCGACATTCGCCCCACGCGATTGAATGCGGTGCGTATGGAAGGAATCGATCTATGACTCAGCCTATCAGCATCATGCCGTGCTTGGACATGCAAAACGGTCGAGTGGTGAAAGGCGTTCACTTCGTCGACATCTGCGACGCAGGCGATCCCGTGGAGTGCGCGGAGGCTTACTGCCGAGCAGGAGCCGACGAATTGGCATTGCTGGATATCACCGCGACCGTCGAGGGGCGGAGTGCAACGCTTGACGTGATCAAACGCGTAGCCCAGGTGACCACGGTCCCGTTTACGGTCGGCGGCGGGATCTCGGACGTGGCCACGGCAGCGGCCGTGCTGAACGCCGGTGCAGACAAAATCTCTACCAGCAGCGCTGCCTTCCGCAGTCCGCAGGTGATCGCCGAGATGGTTAAGGAGTTCGGTGCGGACAAAGTGACGGTGGCGATCGATGTCGATCGCAACGACGCGATGCCATCGGGCTACGAGGTGTACATCGACGGCGGCCGCACTGCTACCGGCACTGATGCCGTCGAGTGGGCCAGGCAAGTCGACTCCTTCGGCGTGCCGGTGATTCTCCCGACCAGCAAGGCGGGGGACGGTGCCAAGACCGGCTATGATCTGCCTATCATCGGCGCGATGAAGCAGGCTACCTCAGCACGCATCGTCGCTTCGGGCGGCGCAGGTGAGCTCGAGCACTTCTACGAAGCGGTGGAGGCCGGCGCTACAGTCCTACTGGCCGCGTCCGTGTTCCATTTCCGCATGATCGGAATTGCCGAGCTAAAGGACTACCTGCGAGATCGCGGCGTCAAGTTGCCGTCGTAACTTTAGGGGTTCTCTCTGGCGACCACAGCAGGAATCTGGTATCGCAGCAAGTAACGCGTCTATCGACGGCCAGCGAGCGATGCTGGGATAGCAGCGGTGCAGGCTATCACGGAGAGAAAAATTCATGGGCTTAACAAATCAGTGGATTCAGCCGGCGGTTCGCCTAGTGGTATTTGCCAGCTTAGGGCTACTGCTTCATGCGCCCAGTGCGCTGGCTCAAGAGATCCAGTGGCTGCGCTCGGCAGAGCGGGCGGCCTCCCTGGCTGCCCAGACCGGTAAACCCATCTTGGTCTATGTCCGCTCGGCCAACTGCCACTACTGCGATTTGATGCAGTCCAACGTGTGGCAGGATCCGGCCACCGCCGAAATCGTCATGCGCGATTTCGTACCGCTCAAACTAAGCCGTGAGGACAATCCCGAAGCGGTGAAAGTGCTGCAAATCAAAGGGTTCCCATCGACGGTCATCTTCTCCGCCGATCGCCGCTATGTCGATCGCCTGGACGGCTACTTGGAAGCTCCACAATTCCGCGCCGCCGTGAATAAAATGCAG
>CAKQNH010000769.1 GCA_934255105.1 uncultured Pirellulaceae bacterium | reverse complement strand
ATCTCATCCATGCGATTAGCGTCAGCCAGCAATTCCGCCTTCCATTGCTCGACGTCCTCGATCCGTTCGGCCTCGCTGTCGATAGCCGCGCTAAATTGAATCATCAAGTTGCGGAAGTAATGCGCGAAGTTAGCATTCCACTGGGTCACGCGCCAGCGCTGCGAGACGAACGAGACCATTCGCAGGTCGCTCACTTTGGCTTCTTTTAAGACGCTCATCCGCGGATGGTCGATTAGTTTGTCACTGGCTTGGCCCACTTGCTCGAGCACGTCCGCTTGTTCCCCCAGGCCGATCAACAGCAGGTTCTTCTTGACACCTATTGAAACAGAGAGGCTTCGTCCCTGTAACAGCTCTATGGCTTTGTCGGCGGCGGCGCGTTGATCTTCATCCAGTCGATCTAGCGGAATCAACGATGTATCGAGCGTGAGCGTCAAAGTTTGCCCGTCGGCTAAATCTGTGCGACGCAGCTTTTCTATAAATGGGCGGAGATCGTCATTCTGTCCGGCGATAACGGTCAGGATGCCTTGCAGAGCATCGAGCTGTTGAGCGGCCAAGCTGGCGTCGGTCAATCGGAAGCCGATGATCGTGGTAGGGATGCGCAAGCCGTCCACCGTCTGGCGATCTATCTCATTGAAGAATTCCTCGACAGCTTGTGGATCTTCTTGGATGCGGCTCATCAACTGCGACTGGAAGGCGATCATTTTCTCGAATGCGTCGCACCAGTCATCCTGACCGTAGATGAATAGCTCTTGGCCGGCCATGTCGGCCGCTAAACTAAGCAGATCGCGCACGTTGGGATTTTGCAGCGTCGACTTAAACTGTGCCACTTCTCCTTGCGGGTTCTCCCATTGCCGCTGGAATTCTCGCTCCAGCGTCTGCACATACTCCACTCGGCGTAAACTCTTGACGAAGCTCCCTTGGATAAATCGCTCCCACGATTTCTTCAGGTCGATAGCGGTCAAAAAGAAGGCTGCATCCTGTGGTGCCAGCGCTAGGGAGGTAGCCGCCAAATCGGTTGGCGTTTGAGCCTGCGCGCGAACGAGGCCAGGCCAACTGCCTATCGATGAGGCGATCAGTACAGCAGCCAGCAAGCGATGGTGGATGAGCATGCAATTTGCTCCTTTAAAGTTTTGTTTTCGAGGGTTGAATTCGTGGACGAGGCGCAACGCTGTTGGACAAGCTGTAGCCGAAGTCGCCAAGACTTCAGAGCCGCTTCCTCCTTGCTGTCGCTGCGGGTTACGATGGTTGCGACACCTATTTTCCGCACGACGCTGTATGCCTTCGAGTACGGGACTAGCGAAGCAAAATAAACTCTAGCAAATCCTCTTTGGTTCTGCCAGAGTCTGACAAGCGCAATAAGCACAGCCGCGCGTTCAGCTCACCGAATCGTACATCGGCTGGAGGACCTTTTTGTAGAACCCACCACCGATGACAGCTCCCAAGGTGGGCGCTACGATATAGACGGTCAACCAGCCCCAGTCGGTTCCCAGCGGCAACGCGATCTCTCCCCAGCCGGCCAACGCCGCGAAGATGCGTGGACCGAAGTCGCGGGCCGGATTGAAACAGGCTTGGGTCAAGGGGGCGATGACACAGATCAAAATGGCGACCGTCAAGCCAATGAATACCCCTGCCGTATTGTGCAAGGCCGCCAAGCGATTGCGATGATCGCCCAAGGCAAAAACCATCAGCGTCAATATGGCCGTGCCGAGGGCTTCGGTGAAAAAGGCGATTCCATGCGTCACGGTCTTCTTCAGTTCGGCATGTTCTTCGGGCGAATAGGGGCCGTCGCCAGCGGCCAGCCCGCCTGGGGCCGGGAAGTACTCACCGTAACAAGTGGCTGTGATTTCGCTGCCGGGTTGTCCCCGCACAACCCCCTTTCTCAGTTCGACTGCGCGCAGCGTGGGTGAAAACATCACATACAGGCAAGCCGCAGCCAAGAACGCACCTAGCACTTGGGCAACGATGTATGGCAGCACCCGCTCGCGACGAAAGTCATCCCAGCAATACATGGCTACGGTGATGGCCGGATTGATGTGGGCACCACTGATCGCCCCTACCGCATGAATGGCCAACATGATCGCCACTCCCCACACCATCCCAACTTGCCACAAGCCCGCTAGAGCGCCTGTTAGGACCGCCACATGCACGGCACCCAAGCCAAAGAAAATCAGGATAAAGGTGCCAACCAGTTCGCCGATAAAGCAGTGCCGAAGCGGGGGGAGTTCGTCTGTGCTCATAAATCTTCCACTTCAAAATTAGAAATTTAAAACAAAACCAATCAACTCAATCAGCTCGCTTGTCGGATGGCCTCCAGATAGCGCGTCAGCTCGCGGCGCACGCGCGGTGCCAAGAGCACTAGGCCAATCATATTGGGAAAGACCAGTGCCAGAATCATGGCGTCGGAAAAGCGGATGACCGCGTTCAATGACGAAGCCGAGCCCACCACAACAAAGAAGCAGAACAGCAGTTTGTACATCAAATCAGATTTAAAGCTGCGGCCGAACAAATACATCCAGCCCTGCAGTCCGTAGTAGGACCACGAGATCATGGTCGAGAAGGCAAATAGGATGACGGCCACCGTCAACGCGTAGCGGAAGTTGGGTAGTGCACTGTCAAAGGCCAACGATGTCAAGTCGACTCCGCCTACATGCTGGCCCG
>CAKQNH010000768.1 GCA_934255105.1 uncultured Pirellulaceae bacterium | reverse complement strand
CCTCACAAGACGTCGTGCAATCCGTTATCCAATGCGTACGCGACGGGGGATGGCGCACGTATCGAGGCCCCAAACTGGATGAATTGGAGCTTTGGTTCCATCAGCAGTTTCAAGCTAAGCACACTCGTCTGTGCTCTTCAGGAACCCTCGGGGTGGAATTGGCGTTGCGAAGTTTTCACCTAAAACCAGGTGATGAAGTCATCCTGTCAGCTTACGACTATCCTGGCAATTTTCGATGCGTTGAAGACGTCGGAGCATTGCCGGTTCTCTGCCGCCCCGATACGACGCGCGGATGGTGCCTGTCCGCCAACGATCTAGAGCAATGCATTGCCCCTAGGACCAAAGCTATTATTGTCAGCCATCTTCATGGTCAGATTGCTCCAGTGCAGGAGATTGTTCATTTGGCAAGAGCTCACGGTGTGTTGGTCGTCGAAGATGCTTGCCAAGCGATCGGTGGATCTGTCGAGGTGGTGGACAAATCTATCAGCCACAGCCAGCCCTTGGGGACCTTTGGGGACGTTGGAGTCTTCAGTTTTGGCGGCAGCAAACTCATTTCAGCTGGCCGCGGCGGGGCTGTCATTACTTCATCGGACCTGTTCGCGCAGCGCATGCGCAACTACTGCGAACGTGGAAATGATGCGTATGCGCTGTCAGAAATTCAGGCCGCAATCGTGTTGCCGCAATGCCGGAGACTCTGGGAGGATCACGAACTTCGGGGGGGAGCGGCCCGTCGGTTGATCGCTCAACTAGCCACGATGCCTGGGCTTGAGCCAGTCTCGCTTCAGCCCGGATGCTCCCAAGCATTTTACAAGATCGGTGTTCGCCTTCAGCCGACTGCTTTGCCGCCGTGGAATCGAGATGAAGTCCTAGGCCAATTGACGAATCTTGGAGTTCTGGCTGGCGAAGGCTTTCGCAGTTTTGCTAGACGTTCCCCCAAACGATTCCGAACTCCCCATCACTTGCATTCCACCGAAGTCCTTGCTGATTCCACCATCGTCATCCATCATGACCATTTGTTGCACCCAACTACTGGTGCAGACACGTCGTTGCAGGTTTCTGAAGCGTTTTGTAGTATCACTGAGAAACGGCTACATTCCAGTTCACCGCTCGATTTCAACAAGGTATCTACTTGAAAATTCTTCTCACCAATGACGATGGTTTCATCGCCGATGGCATGCAAGAACTTGCTCGCTCCCTACGGGCTGAGCATGACGTCTGGGTCGTCGCTCCGGACGGAGGTCGCAGTTGCTGCAGTCACGGTGTCACCAATACCCGGCAGATTCGTGTTCGAAAAGTCGAAGAGGACGGATGGGAGGTCGACGGTACACCGGCCGACTGTGTTCGGACAGCTTTGCACTCGCTCGATTTGAAACCGGAGCTGGTGATTTCAGGCGTCAACCACGGCGGGAATCTTGGAATCGACACGCTTTTTAGTGGGACGGTTGCTGCTGCGCGCGAGGCCAGTATCGCGGGGCTCCGAGCCATCGCCATCTCGCAGTACATGCGCAGGGATATTGCTTGCGACTGGAGCCAAACGGCTTTTCGTGCCCACAAGGTCCTGGAGCAAGTTTGGGCACGCCATTCTCCTCAAGGTCTATTTTGGAATATCAATCTGCCGGTTATCGGTCCGGAGGAAAGGGTTGGAACGACTCCCTTTCCACTCGTCGATTGCAGATTGGAACCCTCGCCTCTGGCGTACGAGTTCCGGCTCGCCCCAGGCGACCAGCGGGGGACCGAAGATACTCCGTCTCTCGTGGCTGTATATGATTACGTGAGCAACTACCAGGAGCGCCCTCGAAGCGATGGTTTCGATGTCGCCCTGTGTTTTGCTGGACATACGACGGTGACGCAGCTGAAAGCATTTCCGTTTGCGTAAGGTCCCGTGAAGCGTACCGGTGGCGCGGAACCAAATGATTCACTCACCTCTCATTCTTGCGAGTACAACATGAGCACATCTGTCCCAACTTTCGAAGTCTATGTCGACGGTATGACCTGCGACCATTGCAAGCGTGCTGTGACCAGCGCGGTTCAAAGTCTACCTACCGTAGTGTCCGTTACGGTTGATCTTGCCACGGGAAGAGTTTTCGGAACGGGAGCCGTGGAACGCGATTCGCTGGTTGAAGTCATCGAAGAGGAAGGCTATTCCGTGCGGGACTAAAAGCCCGTCCGCCAGTCTAGCGGGAATGGCTCCTTCGATCATTGGATTTGTAGCTGTGGCTTGAAGCATGTCAAACTCTCCATCATCTAAAAACACCTCCTATCCCGTCGCGTCCGGACCGCACGAGGTGGCGCAAGCCTCGTATCGCATTGGCGGAATGACTTGCGCGGCTTGCGTTCGACGCGTTGAGCGATCGCTTCAGAAGACCCCAGGAGTCTCGGAGGCCACGGTTAATTTGGCAACCGAGCAAGGTCTGGTTCACTACGATGCTTCCAGCGTGACTCCCGAGCAACTCCAAAGCGCTATCGAAAAAGCTGGCTATCAGGCGGTGCTTCTCTCTGAACAGGGGGATTCACCTGAGGCCGGTGTGGAGGATGTTTTCAATGCCAGAGCGAAGCGCGAGAATTCGCAACTCTGGAATGATTTCGTTGGAAGCCTGGTTTTTACGATTCCACTGTTTATCGTCGCGATGGTACCCATGATGTGGACGCCGCTCATGGATAGCAT
>CAKQNH010000767.1 GCA_934255105.1 uncultured Pirellulaceae bacterium | reverse complement strand
ATCGTAGACATTCCACTCGCCCGGCGGTCGAGTAACATTGACCATGGGAGGCGTCTGCTTGTATATCGCGCCAGCCTGTCCGTCAGGATAGGTTTCGTTTTCGTACGAGTCCAAGACTTGGATTTCGTAGGTGCCCATCATGAATACGCCACTGTTGCCGCGTCCTTGGCCGGTGCCGACAATTTTTGTGGGAGTCGACCACTCGATATGCAATTGGCAGTCGCCGAATTCCTCCTGGGAAGTGACTGCACCCTTGCCGCTAACGATGACTCCGTCCTCGACCTTCCAGTTCTCACCATTTTTCCAATTCTTCAGGTCCTGGCCATTGAACAGCACGGTCGCGTCGGCAGGCGGTTCACCGCACTTGTCACCCGGTTTGACGACCGGGGGGATGTCCCATTGCATACCAGTCAAATATTCCTGGGCCTGCAATGCTTGGCTCAAAGCCGCCAATATCAACGTACAACTGACTGTGGTTAAGACACAACGCATCTGGTGGGATCCTAGCACGAGGTGGGGACAACGGGTGAGGTAGAGATGTGGCGACTTTAATCGCGAAGTTGGGTTTGGACGCAAGGCTGCACACCTGTCGCCCCTTCAGGGATTTCGCTGTTCAGCGTTTTCTTCGCCTGGGATTTGCATCCCAGGCTACCACATGCCGTCCCCATCGGGACTAAAGCAGGTGCTTATTTTACTTCTAACATACGCTCTAAGGCGACGAGCGATTCGCGTGCAGTTTCCTCGTCGACCGTAATTTCGTTCACGACCACACCTTCGAGCAAATTCTCGATGACCCAGGCTAGGTGAGCTAGATCGATGCGGTACATAGTGGCGCACATGCAGACTACAGGGGATAGAAAGTGAATTTCCTGTTCAGGGTTTTCTTTCTTGATGCGATTGACCAAATGCAGCTCAGTGCCGATGGCCCACTTGGTTCCCGGCGGTGCCTGTGCGACCGTTTTGAGAATGTTGCTAGTTGAGCCCGAGAAATCGGCGATGTCATTGACCTCGCGTGGGCATTCGGGGTGGACCAGAATCTTGATCCCCGGATACTTCTCGCGGAACTGGGCCACGTGTGCGGCGGTAAACATTTGGTGAACGCTACAGTGCCCCTTCCACAGCACGACTTTGCTATCGATGATAGCCTGTTCAGTGTTGCCTCCCAACTCCTCTGCGTAGGGATCCCACGTCGGCATCTGCTCGTCGACAATTCCCATCGATAGGGCCGTGTTGCGTCCCAGGTGTTGGTCGGGAAAGAAGAATACTCGCTCCCCACGCTCGAAGGCCCAGCGAATCACCGCCGCCGCATTGCTGCTGGTGCAGACGATTCCGCCATGGCGACCACAGAAGGCTTTGAGAGTCGCAGCGGAATTGATATAAGTCACCGGGATTAAACGCTGGGTATCGATCACATCCCCGAGTTGATCCCAGGCATCTTCCACTTGGCGAATAGCGGCCATGTCGGCCATTGAACAGCCGGCGGCCAAGTCGGGCAGGATGACATTTACCCGCTGTCCATTGCGCTCGGCCAGCTTCTCCGGGCGATTGGCCACGATGTCGGCGGTCTCGGCCATAAAGTGCACGCCACAAAATATAATAGTTCGGCACTCGGTGCTGGCAGCGGCCTGTTGACTTAGTTGCAGGCTGTCACCCCGCAAGTCCGCGTGCTCGATAACCTCGTCTTGCTGGTAGTGGTGTCCCAGGATAAGCAGGCTTTTGCCCAGCTTCTTGCGGCCCGCGTCGATGCGCGCTGACAACTCTTCGTTGCTCAGCGGCTTGTAATCGCTCAGCGGAAGTTTGGCGGCAGACTTGGCGGGAATTCCAGCGGAAGTCGGCGAAATTGGTGCAATCGTCATAATTTAACTCCCTATAGTTTCGCTCAGCCGCCTAGGGCCTCACCCATTTTCAATTTAAGGGGGCCGCCCTATCAGCCGCCTGGACGTCAGCCACGGTCAAAGCAGATGAAGCCGCAATCGGCGTCGAAACGGCTTGTTCTAAAATTAAGCGGTGATAAAGCAGAAGTGGCGTCCGGAGAAGGTTGGTCTATAACATAAGTTTATCAAGTCGCTCGATCTTTGACGACGATACATAACGAGAACGCTGACTGTTTACAAACTTTACGCACTCTATTGTAGGCTCTGGACCATGCCCCACGCGATGCTCAAGCCCTTTTGCCAGAGTGCGCTGCGCGTCCGCGTGCCCGTAGTCGTCGTGCTGGCTCGCCAATCTATGCGAATCGAGCAAGTCGTCCAGCTAGTTCCAGGGGTTCTCATTCAATTCGACAAACCCTGCGATAGCCCTATGGTGGTAGAGGTGGGCAATCAGGCCATCGCCGAAGGTGAGATAGTCAAAACGGGTGACAAATTTGGCATTCGCATCGGCAATATCCTAAAGCCGTCGGAACGCTTCTTGCCGCTGACGCAGTCGCGCAATGCCGATACGGCTGATTCGGTCGATCGCCGAGGTGTCTAGGCTACGCCTTGCTACACAACTTTTCGCGCCCTCAGCGAGCGATTGTAGAACCGGCACTCCTGCCCGTTTAACGTAGAACCGGCACTCCTGCCCGTTTAACGTAGAACGGGCACTCCTGCCCGTTTCTCCCCACATCTTTTCACGAGCCTTTTCCCTATCGATTTTCTTGCGTTAGCTCTGCTCGCACTGGATCCTCTCCCTCTG
>CAKQNH010000766.1 GCA_934255105.1 uncultured Pirellulaceae bacterium | reverse complement strand
GCCCATGACTCCATCCAATATTAGCCAGCCAGTTGTGACCGGGGCGAGCTCGACGGAACGTAGTGAATCCCCAGTTATAATGGCCGGAGCACGCTTTAGCTTTCTTGGTCTTCGCTGATAGGAGTACGAATGGTCTCTTTCCAAACGCAGGTCGCTGCGGCCGTTGCAATTGCCTTGTGCCTACCAGCCATGGCAGTGGCGCATCCGTTTCACATCAGTTCGGCTGAGATCGAATACGAGGCCGCCTCGGATCGGCTGCAAGTCAGCCTGAAGCTGCAAGCCGTCGACATGGAGCAGGCGCTTGCCAAGCTGGCTGGCAAACGGATCAAGCTGGAACAGTCCGGTGTCAGCGAGTGGCTGGTCAAGTACCTCGATCGCCATCTATATTTAACGCCAGTCGGGCCTCCGGACGCCGCCAGCAATTCACAAGTAAAAGGGCCACTCGTGAATGAGCCGCAAGCCAGCGGCCCACAAGTAGATGGAATGTTGGCGATAGATACCGAGGGAGAATCTCGCCCAGTGGCCGAGGCAATAGAACGCCCGCTGCGCAGCCGCGTGCATTGGGTGGGTAGCGAGTTGAAGGGAGCGTGGATGTGGCTATACTTTGAGCTCGAATTGCCGCCGGCACGCGATGATTTACGATTGGTCAACACGGTATTGTTCGATACCAATACCGGCCAAATCAATACGGTCTCAGTCAGACACGCGGGCCAGCGGACAACGCTCAAAATGAACAGCCAGCAACCGTCGGAAAAGTTCCCAGCCCAATGGATGACTCCTTAGATCTACAGGCCGAAGTCATCTCGATCGGCGATGAACTCACCAGCGGTCAGCGTTTGGACACCAATTCGCAATGGCTCAGCCAACGATTGTCTGAATTGGGAATTCGCACTATCCGCCACTCGACTGTCGGCGATGACCTGCCCACGGGCATTGAAACGTTGCGTTTGGCGGCTGGTCGCGCCCATGTGGTGGTCGTGAGTGGTGGGCTGGGACCAACCCAGGACGATTTGACTCGACAAACTCTGGCCGATGCCTTCGATTGTCCACTGGAACTCGACTCCCAGTCTTTGGCTGACATCCGCGAAATGTTTACGCGACGCTACCGTGAGATGCCCGAGCGGAACTATGTACAAGCGATGTTTCCACGTGGCGCACAGGTTATTCCCAACCCGCATGGCACCGCACCGGGAATCGACCTGGCGGTCGAAACCAATGGGCATCGCAGCCGTATCTTTTCGCTGCCGGGAGTTCCCGCTGAACTGAAACAGATGTGGACCGAAAGCGTCGTGCAGCGCATCGAAGATATGTTGGGGGGCAGGCTAGAGCCATGGCGCTACTACGCAGTGAAATTGTTCGGGATTGGCGAAAGCGATGTGGAAGTCCGACTGCCGAGTTTGATCGAACGCCAACGCACGCCGATGGTGGGGATTACGGTCAGCACGGCCACCATCACGCTGCGCATCGCGGCGCGAGCCCAGAGCGACGAGCAGTTTGCCGAAATGATTGCGCCCACTCTAAACGAAATCCAGCAGGGGCTGGGGGAGCTGATTTTTGGCACGGGTGAAGACGAATTGCAACACGTCGTGTCGCGACTGTTGACACAGCACCAGTTAACGCTGGCTTGTGTCGAGATCGGTGCGGCCAGTTGGATCAGTCCGTGGATGCTGGACGCAGATGCGGCTCTGCACGAATCGAGCGGCCCCGCGGTCGCCGTCGAACACAGTGGAGAAAGCACTGGCGAGGTTGAGCACAAGGCCGCTAGTGGTTTCAGCAGTGAAATTAGCAGTGACTTCAGTACCGGTTTCGTTGGCGGGCTGACATTTCCCACGCTCGCCCAGGCCGTGCACTGGTGTGCTGGACAAACCGTCGATGGGGCGGAGCCATGGGAGCGCTTGGTGAGGCAAGCCCAGCAGCAATTTTCCGCAGACGTTGTATTATTGGTCTGCGGCTATCCGACGGTCAGCCAAGTAGCCTCCAGCGATGGAACGTTCGACTTCGATTTTGCACTCGCCATCGGAGACTCTGTCATGATAGAGCATCGCAGTCTGGGTGGTCATCCCGATGTGCTTGCGCCGCGAGCCGCTAAGGTCGGCCTCGACTGGCTGCGAAAAAAACTGACTCTGTTTACTAAGGAATAAATAACTGTTGACTAGAGCTGTGCGCATAACCCCCTGCCAAATGGTAAACGCGGAGATCAGACCTCCTGGGAGCAAGAGCATTACCAATCGCGCGATCGTGTGCGCTGTGTTGGCTGAAGGGACCAGCCACTTGAGTGGCGTGCTGGACAGCGAAGATACGCAGGTCATGATTGCGGCTTGGCAGCGTCTGGGGGTAAGGCTCGAGCATGACATCATTGCGGGCAGGCTACGCATCGAAGGCTGTGGCGGACGACTGGCAGACTCTTCGTCCACAACGCCCATCGCTTTGTCGATCGGCAACAGCGGCACCTCCATTCGTTTTCTCACGGCCGCGCTGGCCGCCTGCGGTGGACACTACCTACTGGATGGTGTTGAGCGCATGCGCCAGCGCCCCATCGGTGATTTGCTAACCGCCCTGCGACAGTTGGGCTGCCAAGTAGAAAGCCGCAATGCCGTTCTCCCGGACTGCCCGCCGGTTAGAATCGATTCGTCAGGCATGGTCGGCGGATCGGCAACCGTGGCGGGGAATATCTCCAGC
>CAKQNH010000765.1 GCA_934255105.1 uncultured Pirellulaceae bacterium | reverse complement strand
CGCCAAGACTTTGGACTGAGCAAGTAAACTACTGCTTGGTACCCTCCCGCTTGCGGGAGGGTCGCGAGGGACGAGCGGGGAGGGCTGAAGCACTATCCACGAAAGTCTTGGCGACTTCCGCTACTCGCAAAACCTTTACGGAACGCTGATCTCGACCGAGGCGATCATGCCATCCCGCAGCAGCCATGAGCCGCCAACCTGTTGATTTTGAATGCGAGTTGACACGCGAACTTTGCGCGATTCGATCTCTGGACTGACGAACTCGACCACCGTGTTATAGGTCGCCACATCCTGGGAATTGATGCGCACGGAGACTCGCATGTTAGCACCTTGAAGCTCCCCGACGGAGATGCCGTCGATGGGCACAAAGGTCTCTACTTTCATTTCATTCAGATGCACCAGTCGCAGGATTGGTTCCCCCGAGCGAATCCACTCTCCCTGATCGCGCAATCGCTGCACGATGATGCCGTCGAAGGGAGCGATGACTTTGAATAGATCGAGCTTAACCTGCGAAGCTTTCACTTTTTCTTTGCTGACTTCGGCGGCCAAAATTTCTTGTTCGTGTTTGACCTTGGCTACGTCGATCCCCAGTCGCGCACGCTCCTTTTCGAGCTGCTTGCGACGCGCTTCGGAATAGGTAGCCGAGCCTTGATTGTAGAGTTTGTAAATGTCCTCGTATTCGGCGTCCGATACCTCCGAGGCTTTCACGGCGTATTCGACTTCCGCAGTTTGCTTGGACTGCTTCTCGGCTGCCTCGAGTTCCTTCTGGGCAACCGACAGTTCCGCCAAGGCGACGCGATTGTCGATCACCAGCAACGTGTCCCCCTTCTTGACCGTGTGTCCCTCATCCGCCAGCAGTTGGTCGATGATCCCATCGGCCTGCGCGGCCACCTGGATCTTGTGCGCGCTGACTACCTGAGCGCTATCGACTCGAATGGGCCCGCGGCTGAGTTGCGATTCACCCGCCGGCGCTGTAGGGGCCTGTACGGGGGCTGTTTGCGAGGAGACCGCTGCCCCGCTGGGAGGCTGGCTGAAGACGAAAGCTGGCGGCGCAAGTAGAACAAACAATCCCCACAGCAAAGCTTTTGATACGCAGTATTTCATTACAAGTCGTTCTGAATGAGAAGTTTTAGTGAAGAGCATTCGCGAGGCTAACCAAATTCGTAAAGTACCGTCCCGCCTGTGGGAGGGTTGCGAGGAACGAGCCGGGAGGGGCAGCAGCCACGGCCTAGAAAATAACATTGGCTTGAACCCATTCGATCACTTCGTGGAACCACACGAAGGCAGCCGATCGCTTACCGCAGATCACGTCGGCAATCACCTTTGAGCCTGGGCGCAAACTGACGCCTTCGAGCGTATCGGGTTTGACCGTTATCTTCACCACGGCACCCTCCGTCGGGTCGAGCTCGGCCCGGTAGTGAATGTTCTGCGGTGCCAGCGTGCCCGTATGATAGGCCGAAGCATTGGTTAGTTGGATGTAATCGACCTTGAGCGGTTGCCCTTGTGCGGTCTCCAGCGCGTCGTCCAAATACTTCATTCGCTTTTCTGGCATAAACAATTCCAACTCCCACTCGCCGCGTGGATCAGCCACGTTTACCAGTACCTGTCCCGTCACTACCGGTCGCGCTCGCAAGCGTTCTTTCAAGTGCCAGTCCATGACGACGCCGTCGATGGGGCTGGTGCGAATGAGTTGCTTTTCCTTCTCCCGGACCAACAGCAGTTGTGATTTGAGCGTCTCCTCACGCGACTTGCTCTCGCTTTCCTGTCCCATCAGCCGGGCTGTCTCCAGCCTGTCGCCGGAGCGTCCGGCCCGCGCCACCTGCTCGCCGAGAGCCAAGATCGATTCGCGTGCGGCGTCCAACTGCCCCTGCAAATCGGTGATTTCAATTTCCAGTTCGCGATTGCGCAGCTTGACCAGCGGCTGGCCCTGCTTGACCTCATCGCCGTGATCGACGAAGACCTGTTCAACCTCGCCACCGACGTGGGCAAATACTTGCTGCTGCAAAGTCGGTTGCAGTGCGCCTTTGGCTTTCATAGTCAGATTGATCTGCACTAGGAACATCGCCAATAGGCCCGCCGTAACCAGCGCCAGCACGGTCATGGTTTTTGGAAAGGCGGAGCCGCGGAACAGCCACGTGGCGCGTCCGAGAAAACGCCACACGGGCATCAAGAACAGATCGCTATGGCTCTGCGAATTGTTCAGCGCGCGAGCGGCGTGCTCGTACACCAAATCGCATCGCGAACGCAGCGCATCGGGAGGAACTTGGCTTTCAATCTGCTCCACGATCAAGGCACCGATGATCTCGCGATCCGACAGATCCTCGCGCTGCACCTGCTCTTTAGAATGCACATCTCCTTCGACCACTTTTTCGGGTCGGCGAATGGGTAGCACTGCGATCGAGCGACCATGCGAAAGATCGACGTAATCCTCGATGGCCTCTTCCAACTGCGGCGGCAGATCCTCGACCGATCCGTCGTACCACAGAGAGTGCCCGGCAGAGACCACGCGTGTGGAGAGTGCATTCAAAGCAGCGACGATATTGGAACGATGCTCGATGGTGTCCTGGCCGCTGATGGCAACTATCCGGCACTTGCGGCCTTTCATGATCCCCACGCTCACGCGATCGCAGCCGATCAGTTGTCGCCCTTCGTTGGCGATGGTAAAGGCGGTATCGCGCAGCTCCAGGTTA
>CAKQNH010000764.1 GCA_934255105.1 uncultured Pirellulaceae bacterium | reverse complement strand
AACTAGCCGCGCGGCCCATGCGGGCTGACCTCGCCCCAGACCCTCGTCTGCCCGATGACACGCGGTTGTGGGCGGCTCTGCAGCAGTATGGTGGCGGTACTTGGGGAGGCTGCGTGTACGATGTGGACGCTATTCTGGCCGCGCTGGAACGCGGCAAGCCAACTGTCTCGTAAACCGGGCGCTTTTCATAGCTGAATCTACTCGACGTTATGCGTGAGGCGGTCTAGCAAATGATCGGCGGAGCGATCAACGACTGTGTTGCATTTGCGCGAACGGTTCCCGAGCCTAGCAACACCATCATCGTTGGGGAGATGTCGGGCAGACTGGAACGCTTGATCCCTGGTACCTTTACTTATCTCTCCGCATCGGGGACCGAACACGGCTGGCTGATGGGAACGCGCGTCAATGGCACTCCTCCGGCTCACGACCCAGGTGCCTCAGGCGACGAGCGAGTTTTCAACACCGTATCTATACGCTATAGCCCTAACCAGGAGCCGTTCGCTAACCAATTGTTTCCTGGCATGGGCAGCAATGTCGGTGCCAACAATCCACTCAATTCGGGCCACAAGCTAACCTTGGATGGCAAGCCGCTACCTGCCGGGACGAAAGTCATTTTCATGGAGCCAGCCAATGGATATACGGGCTTTGGCATCACCGATGAATCGGGCGCGTACCGCATCGAGTGGCGACGGTCGGGGACGACCTACGATGGCCTGCCTGTCGGCAATTATCAGGTCATGCTGGTTCCGGCGGGCGCAGTCGATATTGACGAAGTGTCCGCCGAAGACATGTTGGCCGGTGGTCCAAAACCAGTCAAGCCGTCCGTAGCGATCCCACCTAAGCTATTGCGCAATACGACGAGCGGACTAGCCTACGACGTCAGTGAAGGCGAGAACAACATCGACATCGCGGCTGTGAGCAGATAGCTTGAGCAAACGGTTCACATATCGCCCAGAACGCGGAACACCATTCCATCGATCAATTCGTCTGTCATGATCTGGCAGGACAGGCGACTGGACGGGACGGTGTTGGTGAGCTTTTCGAGCGTCATGGTTTCGTCGCGATTCATCTGCTCACGCAGCTCGCCTGAGATGATCTCGACATGGCACGTGCCGCACCACGCATGTCCCTTGCAATCGCCGATATCCTCGTACAGCTCATTGACGATCAACTCCATCAAATTGTTGTAGGCGTGGCGACGAAAGTGAACCACGCGCCGCTGACCACTAAGTAGAACAATCGTTACCGAATTGGATTCGTCACGCACGGGTGGAGTTGTCATATCTGGCCAAGCTAAGCGCGAGAAGGCTGTGATCAAACAGTCTCAGGGGTGGGATGAACGTACGGCGCGCGATAGTTGCGGCTCAGTAGCGCATTGGCTTCATCGTCGCCGATGACTCTTCCCTGCTCACCATCCCAAGCCAGGCTGCGTCCCAGACGCATTGAGAGGTTGGCCAAAATGCACGACGCGGTCGAGACATACCCCTGTTCAATGTCTGACACGGGGCGTTTCTTCTCCTGTCGCGCGGCCAAGAAATTCTGCATGTGGGCACGCGTTGCAGGACCAGCGTAGACCTCCACTTCCTTATGCTCATGGTCCTCAGGATATCTGTCGCTCTCATCGGTCCATTGACCATGGACGGCTTCGCCGCCGCTTTTGGGGATAAAGTCGTATTCCTTGACACTCAATTTGAGCGTTCCCTTATCTCCGTAAAGTGTGGCGCCCCAGGGGTACGCAGGATCGGGATTCGTACCCCAGTTGCGTTGCGTCCAGACGACTTGGGTAGCGCCATAGTCAAATAAAGCGGTTTGCGTATCGTGCAGTTTAATTTTCGAATCGGCGGGGCGCATCAGCGACCCACCACTGGCCGATATCGATTTGGGCCAGCCCAGTCCCAGAAAATAGCGCACCGTGTCAAAGAAGTGGACGCACAGGTCACCTGTCTGTCCATTGCTGAACTCGATGCAGTCGCGCCAGCTACGTGGATGGAGACCGGGGTTGTAGTCCACCCATGAGGCAGGACCCACGTAGGTCTCCCAGTCCAGATTGGGCGGGGGCGCTTGCACCGGCGGATAGTCTGGGCGACTGCCATAGTAGCTGTGGATATCAACGTAAGCGATCTTCCCAAGCTTGCCCGTGTCGATGAAGCGATCGCGAGCTTCCAATAAATGGGGTGCACTGCGGCGCTGTAGGCCAACCTGCACCGTCCGCTGGTACTTGCGCGCAGCGGCAACCATAGCTTGCCCCTCGATCACGTCAAAGCTGATTGGCTTCTGCACATAGACATCCGCGCCAGCTTTGCAGGCGTCGATCATCGGCAAGCAGTGCCAGTGGTCCGGCGTGCCGATGAGTACGATCTCGGGCTTCTGCTCCTGAAGCAATCGATGATAGTCGCCATACACGGGGGGCGACTTCTTCGACGATTGCCGCGTGGCGACCAGTTCGGCCGCCCCCTTGACCATGTCCGAATCGACATCGCACAGACCGACCACCTCCACAGGTGCGACTTGGATCAAATGCAGCAGATCGGTCTTGCCGTACCAGCCGCAGCCGATCAGCCCCACACGCAGTGGCGCGTCGCCAGCGGCCGCGTAGGCGGAAGTTTGAATTGCGGCCACAGCCAATGAAGATGCCTTGTAGAAATCGCGTCGATGCATGGTCAATTCCCGCAGATGAACATGGTGAAGCTGTAATGGA
>CAKQNH010000763.1 GCA_934255105.1 uncultured Pirellulaceae bacterium | reverse complement strand
GCGCTGCCGCGCTGCGCCACGGTTTCGCTGAGCGACGCGTTGGGGATGTTGGGCATTGCGACGGCACACCTGGGGCGTATCTATGGAGAAGCGATCGAGGCGCACCATCACTCGCAGCGTTTGACTCGAATCTTCAGCCAGTTGAGCGGCGGGGACTACGATCTGGACATCCTGCGCGAGTGCCAAGGACTGGCGGATTATCCCGCTTGTTGCCCCAGGGTGCTTTCGCAGCTCGATCGCCAATATCCTGGCAGCCTGTTTATCAATGTCCGCCGCGATGGCGATTTGCAGAGTTGGCTGCAATCGGTCGAAGGACAGTTTGTTGGTCTGCAGTTGCTCAAACAGGGCGCAGCGGCCACAGACGACGAGCGGAGTTTCATGCAAGCCATGCTCGCGTTTCGGGAGATGACGTTTGGGCAAAGCGAGTTTGATCCCGACGTCTACCTGGCGGCATATCGCGCATACCAGCGACGGGTGACAGAGATGTTTGCCTCGCGGACCGCCGACCTGTTGCAGTTCGACGACGTGCGGGAGTTGGCAACGAGCGGCTTCGAACGGCTATGTGATTTCCTAGATTGCCCGCATCCTGCGCGGCCTTTTCCCAACTGCAATGCGCATAGCTTGGCTCCTCGATCCGCCTTTATGCAAGCTCTGGCTGAAGGGAAGGTTAGATCGCAGACCGGTATCCTACCTCGCGACTCGGCCGCAGCCCTGTAGTTGGCGAGATGATGCTGGCGACTGCAGCCATCACGCGGTCGACGCTGATATCGCGCATGCAATACTGGTTTTCCGGTGATCGCCTGGCCGGCGAACCATCGCTGCAATCGCCATGCGCCGACAGGATAGACTCGGGATGATTATAGGTCTGAGTCCACTCGGGCGACGTCGGGCCGAATAGAGTCACCACGGGGCGATTGAGCGCGACAGCTAGATGCCGTGGTCCGCTATCGGTGGAAACGACAACATCGCTCCGCTTTAGGACGGCTTTGCTCAAACCGATCGGCAGTTGTTCGGCGATTCCCATGCTGACTACGCGTGGGTTGGATAGTCTAGCTGCGATTGCGTTGCAGGCTTCACGCTCGACCGGTCCGCAATGCAAGAGCACTTGGAGATTGAATTCGCCGGCCAATCGCTGGGCCAATTCCTGCACATGCTCGACGGGCCAAAGTCGTGCAGCTTGCGTAGCAGAGCCGCTGTTGATGGCCACGATCGGTCGGTCTGTAGAGAATCCGGCCAGTTTCCACAGACGCTGTGCCATGAATTCGTCGGCTGGAGTGACCCCAAGTTGCATTGCTCGAATTGCCGCACCGTCGCTGTGCGTGTCGCAGCCTAACCAATCAGCTAGGTTCAGATAGTAGTCGACGGGAGAGATCGGGCGCAGTCGCCGGCCGTCGCGTGGAACGGGGACTCGGTCGCTGAGGAATACTCCACGCGCATCGCGATCATAGCCGACCACTCGCGGCACCCTCGCTAGGCGCACGACCGCAGCCGACCACAGCGAATTGGTCAGCAGGACGGCCAGCTTTGCTCCGCTGTGCCGTATTTGGCGAATCAAGCCCCAGCGAGACTCAGCGCGGTCGCCCCCCTTTTTGTTGAACAATATCGCTTCGTCGATCCAGGCACGATCGGTGCCCCAGGCTTGTTCCAAAACATCGTGAATCACCGGTCGCATGACGCCCACGATCTTGCAATCAGGAAACGAAGTGCGCAGGGCGCGCAGGGTAGGTGTTGCCATGCAAGCATCACCAACCCAAGTAGGGAGCACGACGCATAACGTTGTGGGAGGTGTGGGAGTAGAGGTCGAACGTCGCGTCAAATTCGGCATTCGCATATGGCCAAATGGAAAGCTACAGTGGGTGGATATTAGATGGCATATAGCAATCTCGGCGATGAGCCGCAAGCCTGGGCTGTTAGCCTTGCTCGCAAATTTCACAATACGATGACTTTTCCGAATTTTCATGTTGACTGGTCTGTACCGCCGCCGATACTCTCTGTGGAAACTGTGCGGTTTCCCACCTCTCCCATAGCTTGCACCCGCCGGGTCATGGAACCAAACTACCTGCCAGAAGCCAAAGCATGTTTGAACGCATTTTTATAGACGCGACCTATACTCTCGCCTCCGGCAAGAACTCCGGCATCGAGCGTGTCGTGCGCAGTTTATTGCGTGAGAGTGACCAATTGGCCGATTCCGGCGCGATTCCCAAGCCACAGTCCATCATCTCGATCGACGGGAAGTTTTACGCTCCCAACGCACAGCAATTGGCCATGTTTAGCCAACCTGCGGCCATGCATGCCAATGTTATGGCTCAGATGCCTTGGTTGTATCGAGTTGTTGCCGGTGCGGTGTGCGCGGCTATCCCCTCGCGCAGATTGCGCAAATGGACGCTCCCTCAAGCTGGACATCTGGGGCTTTTTAAGCTGCCTCACAACTGGTTCGAATCTCACGTTCGCCGGCAGATCACACAGCAATGCACTCCGTTGGACTTTCAACCCGGTGACCTGATCTTGCTGCCCGACGCCTACTGGGTCAATCGCTTGCGCAGCAGCGTTTGGGCGGCGGCCGGCAGAGTTCGCGAGCAAGGGGGCATGGTCGCAACCCTGCTCTATGATTTAATTCCGCTGACACATCCCGAGTTCGTGGTACTCAAGCTGCATGCAGCCTTCCTAGTTTACCTCAAGAAGACCGTTGATCATTCGGATCTCTTG
>CAKQNH010000762.1 GCA_934255105.1 uncultured Pirellulaceae bacterium | reverse complement strand
GTCCACGGACGAGCTGAGGACTTGATTGTCTGCCCCGATGCCATACACGGTCAGCTTGAAGAAGTCGGGGTCGTCGCCACTAGTCCCCCCAAACGGCTTGGCAAAGCCGTCGCCATGCTGCATCGACAAGGCAGTGTATGTCGTGTTGGTGATCATCGTCGACTGCGCTTGCATGTTGGCGGGCAAATAGATGCTGGGGAGTTGTCGCAGATGGTTAGCATCGGAACGGTTGAAGCTACTTGCATCGATGTAGCCGAATGCCACCCCGTAGTGGAGCGAATTGTTAACACCCGAGCCAGCGATGGCGCTGTACTGGTTCATCCAGTCAGCGGTAGTCGTATCTGTGGTAGTGGAAATGGCAAACCCGCTCCAACTGCCGTAGGTCAGGTCATAGCTATTTGAAAACCCAACGCCTTGCGACATGAACCGCCCCACAGCTTCGTCTCCATAAGGGCCGCTTTGGATCACGGCGTCGGATGCCGGTCCATTCGAGTAGTTTCCCGGGGCCAAGTTAAAATCCTCAAAGTCGACCAAGATGTCGCCATGAACTGAGCCCAGCAGCGCGAGGTGCAAAGCCCAGCAGAGTGGCAGCATAGAACACATACGGCGAATAGAAAGACCGATAGACATGCGAAGAATCTCCTCGATGCGTTAGTTCGCAGGCGCTGCTCAGCCGCTCCAGCTACGTGTTTCATCAACACGAACCACCGGCGCGCGCTTAGACAGCGATGACCAAAAAGCATGCCGATAGGCACTGCGAATGCGATTGAAACCAGTGGCTTCGAGAGGCGGGGCTGAGATGGGCTCCACGCGCGTTCGAAAAGATCACTGCAACGTCCGCCCCAAACCTGGAGGGCACCTAACGTCTCGTTCGAGGTAGGTCTTCTGACTTCCCATCTTATCTGTCGCTCTCAGCCTTCTCGTCTGCATCGACTGCAAACAATGGCTCTTCTTTTAGAAGGAGCGACGGATGCGATTGTCACTAGCAGACAATCAGCGATGGCACACAGCGGCCGGACCGTCCCGGAGTTTAACCGGAGTTCCCTGTTCACTCGCCCAGCAGCAGCCGGGCGAATCACCTTGAACGCTGCGGATTCTACTAGTGCCTTAGATTCTGTCAATCGTCAATTTTTAGATGCCGTTCAGAACCGTTTGGCCATGGATTGACCACAGCCCTAGATGCGGTAGGATGGCGGACGTTCGAGGTGATTCGCGGAGTAGCTACTCTAGCGGATGAACAGGGAACTCCGGTTAAACTCCGGGACGGTCGGGCCGCTGTATACCGCTGGCGATTCTTAAATCGAATCGTATCCGTCGCTCCTTCTGTGGAAGAGCCATTGTTGGCCATGCTAACTAGGTGATAACGACCTAGAGACGCTTGGCGAGTGAGAAGGCTGTGAGCGATTGGACAAGTGGTGAGTCAGAAGACCTACCTCGAACGAGACGTTATCGTGCCTTCCTGGTTTAAGGCGAACGTTGCAAAGCGAGACTGTTTGCGCCGACCGGTAGGACGCGAAATTCAGTTAGTTTGTCGGCTAGTTCGATTGGAATATGCCTAGCACGCTCGCTTTGGATGACACGCTATGGCGCCTACGCTAAGGGATTGTCATGGGGACTGCAGACGATTCACGTAGCAGCAATTTGAAACGCATTGGCAACAGGCTAGCTTTCACGCTCGTGGAACTGCTGGTCGTAATTGCGATCATCGCGGTGCTGGTCGGCCTGCTGCTACCGGCCGTGCAAGCTGCGCGAGAAGCAGCCCGCAAGGCATCGTGCAAAAACAATTTGCACCAGATCGGGCTGGCCCTGCATGGCTATCACGACACGCATCGCACTTTGCCCACGGGGTGCATCGAGTGGCGGAGCTATGGCTCACCTAAAGTACGCCGCCAATTCGCTTGGTCGGCCCTACTGCTGCCGTTTTTGGAGCAGCAGAATTTGCATGCGCAAATTGACTTCAATGTCCCTTTCGATGCACCCAAAAACGCGCCTGCTGCGGCTACCCGCCTGAGCGTTTACGAATGCCCCACTGCCGATAATCGCCAACTGATCCGTGGACAGAGCGATTACGGCGGATTATTCGGCGAAATGATGGTCGACCGCACGCAGGATGACGGCATGTTCCTCTACGAACGCTCGATCGCCTTTCGCGATGTGACCGACGGCCTATCGAACACCATGGCGGTCTCAGAGGATGTGGGCGGCCCCGACAGCGAATGGATCAACGGCCGCAACGTATTTGTCCAGTCTGGCGGGATCAATGATCCCAAGGCCTGGATTGGTGACAATGAGATCCGCAGTCGTCACGGGCCAGGTGCAATGGTCCTGTTCGTGGACGGTCGGTCTGTTTTCATTGCTGAGACAATTGACCTGAAAGTTCTGGGCAGCTTGATCACTCGTGCCAACGGGGAAGTGATCGACCACAGCGCCTACTAAGTCCGCTACGTACAAACACACATTGTGGCGGCGAGTAGCGCAAAAGCTGCGACAAGTCGCAGCAGTCCAGGGAGCATACCCTGCACGATATAGCCAGCGCAGGCTACAATCGGTAGGACACGGCCAGCACTGCAGCATCATGTTCCGCCACGGGAAATCGTGGCGCAATGACAATCAAGGAAGTCCTACAAAACCAATGAATTCTCCGAAAACATCCGCGTCTGCCCAACTCTTCTCATCCGCGATCAGCTCCCCATTTCCACAATCTTGGATT
>CAKQNH010000761.1 GCA_934255105.1 uncultured Pirellulaceae bacterium | reverse complement strand
AAAAACCCAGTGGGTTCCAGTCAGGTTTGTACCGCGATTACGTAACTGGAAATTACGTTTTGGCGTTTCGTGGGACCGAAATGGACGTAGCTGGACAAAATATTCAAGATTGGATCGCGAATCTCACGCAAGGCCTGACTGGCGATGACGCATCGTATGAATCTGGAATCTTGCTGGCGTGGGCATTGAAGTCGATGGACCTCACCAACGCTAAACTGTTTAAGCTTACGGGACACTCATTAGGCGGGGGGATCGCATCCGCAGCAGCAATTGTGAACAGCATTCCGGCAGATGTCTTCAATGCCGCCGGTGTTCACCCAAGTTCACTCGTGCAGGATGATGGATCTCCAATTATCCCAGGTGGTCCTGTTCCGAGCATATCCAATGCAAAGCGATTGATATCACACTTTCATATCGCATTTATTGATGATGCTTCGATAGTGGGTGATACCATCTGGAATTCGCCAGATATTCTGACATTTCTTTCCCTCCATATTAGGGCAATGCCCAATCCGCTAGGCAATTTGATAGAAATCGAAGGGCTGCACAATCTTTATAGAAAAGATCGCTTAGACGATAGTATTCCCAAACTTCGCGAACTACCATCGGACCCGATGGAACTTCTTTCATTGTCACGAGTTTGGCTGGGCGTCGAACTAGGATATTACTTTTACTTTGATCTGAATGTTATGATTCGCTCGCATAGCATGGATAGTATCTTCTTCGGCCTATTGCACCATGACGATAACAGTCCCTACTACTGGAATGCCTACGATGACATTGACCCACGAGCTCGCTGATGCTCGCTTCGGAAAAGATACATCCAAAAACGAAAAGTTTAACATGGCGACTTGGTTCATGTTCCTGACGGTTATAGCCAATGTTTCAGGCATTTCTCTAGCGCAGCCGAAAGCGGTGATGTCAGAATTCGAGCCAGCAGAGGTGTTTTCGTCTGCAAGTTTGGTCGCCGCTTGCGACGCGATCTCAGACGGAAACTATGCGGAAATTAGCAGCCTGGTAAAAGGCGGATTGAAACTTGATCAACCTGGCAAGTATGGCTGCACGTTGTTGCTTTGGACTTGGTGCCAAGGACATCATCATGCTTTCGAAGCCCTGCTGGAGTTGGGAGCAAGTCCACATACTACCCTTGAAACGAATGTAACTGTTGACATCGATGGAAACCGGTTGAGCCTCACCGCTGGTTCGTCCGTGGCTGCTATCGTTGTGCGTTTTGGCCGATTCCAGCCGCAATTCGTCGAGAAAGTCGTGCGTTACTTGCGTGATGCGAACCAGCGCGATGCTCAAGGACGTACTCTGCTGCATAACTTGATGGCATCTGCAGACGACCAGATTATAGTGCGCCAGTTACGAGAGGATTCGCATCGAGATCCTCAGATTTTGAAGTACCTGAAAGATTCATTAGTTTCGGGTGATACCGGTAAATTGGTCCAGACCGCCCCGTTTGCCTTGCTCTATAACGCCGGAGTGGATGCTACGGCCGTCGATGCAGTTGGCTTGAGCGCACTTGAGCAGTATATGCGATGGCTCGAGCACTCGAGTGTGCCACCAAGTCGGATTGACGTTGCGGCACATAAGGCAATCGGCCTTTTTCAACGCACCGATTATTTTGTCGATGCGGATCGTAGGACCGAATTCATCGGCGACCTCGAGCGCATCGTGGAACGTTTAAAAGGGTCCAGTCCCGTCCTGATGACCGAGGGCTCGTTGCGATCCATCAAGGCTAGGGATCAATCACACTACGAACAGATCCGTGGCAAAAGAGATAGAGTCTTTCCAGGCGACTATGGATATTATCATTTTCAGCATATGTTTACTGGAAGCCTCGACCAAGAGGTCAGCCTGGCCATACAGCACATTCCTTTTACCAGTCGTGGTGGGGAAGTTCGTCCATTCAGTGAGCTCTGTGAAATTGGTTTCGACGTCAATGTTCGAGGCGTGGCAGGGATCACGCATTTATTCGTCGCTTACACTGCGAAAAATGAGGAGGCATTTGCGGATTTGCTTAAGATGAAGGCAGATCCTGACCTCACCCTGCAGCAGGATCTGTGGCCATTTGTATCCGAAGGTATTCAGAGCTCGGCCGGCGGTGCGTTCTGTCCTGAGCAGGGGGATACGGTTCTTCTAAGTGCCGCATTGAACCCAGAGCGAGTGCCTTACCTGCAGATGGCTGTTCGGTATAGCGACAACAATGATATTCGTGATACGTTGAATCGCAATATTTTGCATCGGATGCTCTACCACAGGCTTCCTCAAGAGCAACGATTGTTGTTATCCCAGTTGGTTGAGGCGGGCGTAGATGGCCGACAGCGCGTCGACCACGCGGGTGCGGAAGTCGTCGTCATTGCCCATCGCGCCGGCGATCGAGGACCCGAGCGCCACCATCTGGGCGCCGGTGAGGGTGGCGATGTCGATGATCGCTGCCGGCTCGGCCTCCGCCCACGACCCAGACCGCACCCACGGCCGCAGCGGTCGCCACCACTTTCGCGCCGGAGACGATCAAGCCCTTCGACGTTTCCTCCACGCCATGCAGGACGACGCCGGCATCCTCCTGCGCATGGCGCGCGCGCGTCTTGTTCGGCAGCGGGTCGTTCAGCGCATGGGTGAGAAAAACGTCGCTCGCGGCCGCGTGCAGATAATAGGCTTCGACGGCCCGCTGCCGTTCGGGCGACTGCTGCGCGAAAAAGGCGCTTTTGGTCTTGAGC
>CAKQNH010000760.1 GCA_934255105.1 uncultured Pirellulaceae bacterium | reverse complement strand
TATAACGCGAGAAGATTCCGAAGTATTGCGGATCATCGAATAGTAGATTACCGAAGATGCGACAATAAACAGGGTAGGTGCTCTTCAAGCTCGAACTAAGCATCAGTACTTCTTCGCTCAGGTCGTAGATCATCGAGTCCTTCCGAGCCTCGCGAAACGTAAGCGTATCCATTCCGTCGTCATCAATCGTGGGCTTGCGTTTGAACGGATCACCGCGGCGAATGCTGATCTGAATCTCGTTGTTGACGATACGCGGAGTCATGAATAACTTACGGCCGCGATTGTTCTTGGCAAACCAATCGCCGGCATCCTTGATGGCTTGATTCAATCGGTCTTCAGTGATCGTGATCGGAGCTATTCCCGTCGACTGGACAGGCTGAAAGCATTCCATGCGTCTTGGCGTTTTCCAAGTCTGCCATGCATGCTGCGATTCGACCAGTTTCGAGTCAAAAAGCCAAACCTGCATGATGACATCGGCCAGTGTGTGATTCTCATTTTCATCGAACGGCATTCCCGCTTGTATTGCGAGCTTGAGCAATGAGTCAGCCGCCAGGGGCGACGACATCTCCTCGACATAGAAGACCGCGTGGAGCAGTCGTTGCGGCGTCTTCATCGTTGGGTTGATGAGAATGTCCACCAGCTTCTCGATGGCGGCATTGTCGATCCGGCTTGGTTCTCTAACTTCGAGTCCACGCGTTCGAAGGTAGCCTTCGAACGGCTTCAGGAAAGCACAAAGCACGGACGGGTTGATTTCTCGGATGATCTCTGGTTCACCGAGTTGTTTGGGGTTGTAAATGGGCATAGACGATCACTCTTCCACTCATGTTGAAACGCATCCTTGGGACTTGTTAAAGACCAGCGTCTCCAAATTGCTAGCTTTAGTTGATGTAATGGGAGTATTGAACTGCACCCCTGTGACACGTTTGGTCACAGCCCGACGCGAAATTTTGGAAAAGTGCATTTTTCGCCGGAAAAAACCGACCAAAGAATTTTTCAGAATCGATCCGCAGACTCTGCCAAGGCGTCTATTTGGCAGCCAACCTCGTCGGAGATCTGCCTCCACGCCCCCCGCTGGTCCTCCCAGAGGAGCATGGCCGCGATCGGACGCAGCCGCTTTTCGTGGATCTCGGGCTTGCCTTTGGTTGCTGGCAGGTTGAGTAGGGCTTCCTGGATGTCAGGTGCGAGTTGATTCAGAGCCATGATCTGGCTCATCCGTGGCTGGGTGACATGACCGCGACGAGCGAGTTCAATCGTGTCGGATGCTTCGCCGGTGCGGAGCATTTCATCGAAGCGGATGGCCAGCGCCATCAACTTGGAGATACGAGGTAACTTGCTCGATGGTCTCGGTCGCGGTGGTTCCGCGTTGGGATCGTGAGAACGAATCGCGATGCGGCCTCGTGAGGCGATGCTGACATTTAGTTTGCGTTTGACGGTGACCATTAAGCCTCCTGTGATTGTTGTTCCAGCGTTTCGATTCCGCTGGCGTGGAATGTAATCGCGATTGTGCAATCGCTCTGATCAAACTCGACCTTCGAGACCAATAACGCCAGTAGTTGTGATTGCTCGCGAGCTGTCAGTGCGTCCCAGATGCGATCGAAGTCGATGAATGCCTCTTGGATCTCTTCGGTCGTCATTTGTTGCTTATCGAGATCATGGAGTTGGCGGTTTACCTTAGCCAGCTCTAGTTCGGCTTTCGCGATTCGATCCTGGATGTCAGCGATGCGATGAGCTAGTGAACTGCTTGGATTCTGTTCGAGAGCCAACTCACGAATCTCGCCATGATCACGTGTCAGTTGCCGAGTGAGTTGAACGTGATGCGACTCGAGCTCTGATCTACCTTGTTGCGTTGCGAGCATCGCCTGGCGGATGATTTCGTCGCGAAGCTTGGTGTCTCGGGAAATTCCCCGCACCTGATCAACGACGGCCGCTTCAATCTCACCCGCTGGCAACGACGGATGCTTGCACGATTGTCGACCGCGTTTGATTGCGCGGATGCAGGTGTAGTAGCGATACACGATCGCGTTGCGTTTAGTCATGTTGTGAACCATCGCAACGTTGCAATTAGGACATCGAATCAAGCCTTTTAGAAGACCTCCGTGTTTACTTGGCAGTCGGTTGCTGCGATTGAAATTGTTCTCGCGAAGCTGTGCCTGGACTTTTTCAAAGATCTCGTCATCGACGATTGCCTCGTGTTGGCCTTGGTAAAGATCCGTCTTGTGCTTGATCTTGCCGCAGTAGATTGGATTGGTCAGCAATGCGTGTACGCTGCATTTGTCGAATGAGCGCCCGCCCTTGGGCAGACCTTTCTTTGAGTGCCACAGCTTGTTGGTCCAACCACGCTTGTCGAGTTCTTCGACAACCGGCATCAAGTTTTTCAGTTCGAGGTAGAGCGAGAAGATACGACGTACCTTGGTGGCTTCCTCAGGATTGATCACCAGCTTTGGCGTTCGCTCGCTCCGATCGACGTCGTATCCAAGAACCGGATAGCCACCGGTCCATTGCCCACGCCGGCATTGGGCAGCCAGCTTATCGCGGATGCGTTCGCCGATGATCTCGCGTTCAAATTGGGCAAACGAAAGCAGGATGTTTAGCGTCAGCCTACCCATCGAATGCGTCGTGTTGAAGTGCTGAGTCACTGATACGAACGAGACACTGAACTTATCGAACGTCTCCATCACGCGGGCGAAGTCGAGCAGCGAACGGCTGAGTCGATCGACCTTGTAGACGACCACGCAATCGATCT
>CAKQNH010000759.1 GCA_934255105.1 uncultured Pirellulaceae bacterium | reverse complement strand
TACTGTGGTCCCTCGCGCGCTTCGTTCATGTCGGGTTACTACCCTCACGCTACAGGTGAACTGGGCTACAAAAACCCACGCCCATTGATTGGCGATCGAGCTATGTGGTCCGAACATTTCAAGAACCAGGGCTACTATACCGCGCGGGTTAGCAAGATATTTCACATGGGCATACCCGGCGGAATTGAGTACGGCGGCGATGGCCGCAATCATGACGGCGGCAACGGAGCGGACGACGAACGGTCATGGAGCGAGCGATTCAATAGCCCTGGTCCCGAGTGGAAGGCAGCCGGCGAGGGAGAGACGCTCGAGAACAATCCCGACGGCAAGAAACCAGTCGTCGGAGGCAACACCTTTGTCGTGGTCGAAGCTGACGGGGACGATGCTGTTCACTCCGATGGCAAGACGGCTGAGAAAGCCTCTCAATTAATTCGCGAACATGCCGAAAATCCATTTTGGTTGGGAGTCGGCTTCATTCGCCCGCACGTGCCATTTGTCGCACCTCGGCCCTACTTCGAGCCCTTCAAACCGTACGCGGATCTCGAGTTGCCCCAGCGTATCGAAGGGGACTGGGATGATATTCCTAAAGCAGGTATCAACTACAAGACCAGCCTCAACATGAAGATGGATCTTCGCCGCCAGCGGAAGGCGATCGGAGGGTACTATGCCTCAGTCGCCTACATGGACGCACAAGTCGGCAAGGTGCTGGCGGCGTTGAAGCAAGCGGGGCTCGAGGACAAAACGGTTGTGATTTTCACCAGCGATCACGGTTATCATCTCGGCGAACATGACTTTTGGGCCAAGGTCTCGCTGCGGGAGGAATCTGCGGCGGTACCGCTGATCATCAGTGCGCCTGGGAAGCAGCCCGCCGTGTGCGACAGTCTGGTCGAGCTGCTGGATTTGTATCCAACCTTGGCAAGCCTATGCGGCCTGGATGTGCCCCAGCGATTGCAAGGCAAGGACATCTCGAAGATGCTCGACGATCCATCGGTAGAAGTCCGGGACGCCGCCTTTAGCGTCGCCCCCTCAAGCAAAGGATTTCTCATCCGCGAAGCCAAATGGGCCTATTTGCAATACGGTGAAGACGCGGCCGGGGGGCGCGAGCTATTCGACATGGATGCCGATCCGAAGCAGTTCACCAACTTAGCTTCGTCACCCCAACACGCCGAAGTCGTAGCCAGGCTACAAGCCAAACTCGCCAGTAAGCTCAAGGAAGTCCGCGACAACGATTTGTAAGCAATGTGGCTCGACGCTCCGCGTCGGTATTTCCACAAGCTCCCACAATTGGACTATCTAAATTAGCGGCAAGCTTACCTCTGCTTGCATTTTTTCGTACTGGTACACGTACTCGCTGCCCATGCGATTCGATGAGGAGTGCGAGTACCATTTCATTGAGAACGTTCATTGAGTACGAGAGCGTTCATTGAGTACGAGAACGGAAAGTCGAGACTGGAGGTGGTGTTCAGCGAGAACTGTCGAATTTGCCAAGACTTTCGTCCAAGTAGGCCGCACAAACTCTTGGCAAATTCCGCTACGTGCAAAAGTTCATAACGTAGGAACGTCGAGCCTCGCTTGGCAAAGAGAATACCGACGCGGAGCGTCGGGCCACATTGGAATGTTGCGAATTTACTTGCCACCAAACGCAGCCGGCAGGTCGGGTATGGTATCGCGCAGGATGGCTAAGATGTCCTGGCGATCTGTATCACTCAAATGACTGAACCGAGCTGGAACCTGCTGCGCGGTGAGCACTTCAGCTAGCCGCTGCCAAACGTAATCGCGAACTTCACTTGGGAGCTGCTGAAACGATTCGGAATAGATCAAGTAGCTGCAGGGATAGCGAAACAAACGACGTGAGAGATCGAGGTCGCGCAGCGAACGGCCTTGACTGTCCCGTGGACCGCGCTGCGCAAACGATTCAGCAAACCCCGAGGTTCCGGCGATGGGGTCAGTGATTGGAGCCTCCCCCACGAGCAACAATGCATCCAGCAGTTCGTCGCCGGTGCGCTCGATCGTGCGCATTGTCAAGGGTAGATGTTTGTCGGTCCTCTGCTGCTCAGGCTGCTGCATCTGGGTTTCCAGATAGAGTGCTTGACGGGTGGCGAAGTTAGCGCTGGTCAAGCGATTGTGCATCAGCGTTTGATGTTCGAAGACCATCAACGCTACGATGTCGCTACCGGGTGCCAGATAGCGCGAGACATCAACGCGATCCGCCAAGCTGACCACGTTCTCGCCGGCGCTATTGTCTATCGGATCGGGAACGTTGTAGCCGTGTACTAGGAAGTTCCCCAAGTGATGCTGCGAGCCAGAGGTGCCAGTGACATACCAACCTCCCCACCGCTGTTCCAGCGGAGTGGTGTAGTCGACAGGATGGATCCCTGCCGACGGAATGACGTGCCCGTCTTCATCAGCGATATGCGAACGCACAATGTGACCTGGGATGCCACCGATGCGGGCGGCGCTGTGGCAATTCAGGCAGGTCTCCCCATGCCGCGTGAAGCTTGGTTGATTCGTCGGTTTTTGATCGAGCGTATAGAACACGGTCCCCAGCTCGGGATCGACGGCGGAGACCTCTAGCACGTTGCCCGAAACGCAAAATCCCACATAGACGTCATCGTTAAAATAGATCGCCCGCGGTGTGGTCGGAGAAATGTATCGCGCTTGCACGCTGCTCTTAGAGAAGACTAACATTTGTGAGTCGACGGGCACGTGCAGTGCCTGCAGAAGCGATTTGAGATAACCCTGAGC
>CAKQNH010000758.1 GCA_934255105.1 uncultured Pirellulaceae bacterium | reverse complement strand
AGTCTACGCGGTACAATCGTGGTACAGTAAGTCAATTGAGCAACAACTAGCGAATCTGGAACTGGGCAAGTCGCCATAGTGCCGGAGGGAAACCGGGCCGGAGGAACATCGGGACTGAGGAAAATCGGGCCTGAGGAAAATCACAACAGGATATCTAACGAGAGAACACAACTGGCGGGACCGGTCAACTGGCGAATCATCACGACGCGTAGGCATGGGGATTAGTAGCTGTGGACATCACTGAGGTTCGAATCAAGCTCATGGAGGAATCGGAAGATCGCCTCCGCGCCTTTTGTTCCATTACGTTTGACCATTGCTTCGTCGTCCGCGATTTGAAAATCATCGAAGGCAGCCATGGTCCATTCGTCGCCATGCCCAGTCGCAAACTCTCCAATCGCTGTGGTCGCTGCGGAAACAAAAACCACATCCGTAGCAATTATTGCAACAATTGTGGCTCGCGCGTCCGCGACAATCGCAGCTCCGAAGATGATGCACCTAACAAACTCTACGCCGATGTCGCTCATCCGATCAACCAGTCATGTCGCGATCTGATCCAACAACATGTGGTAGTCGAATACCAATTGGAGCTTGAACGCGCCAAGCTGCCCGGCTATGTCTCTCGCTACGATGATGCCTACGACGATGCGTTCGAGGGGCAGGAACATGAAGCCACTCAGCGCCCGCGCGGCGAGAGCTCGGCAGTCCCCGCGCCGCATCTTCGCAAAGATTCCAAAGGAAATGACGCCGATCGTGCCGATACTAATCAAGATGCGTCTAATTCGCGTTCCGATGCCAATTAAATCCTGAAAAGCCATGTTTGCCAGTTCGATCCAAATTGTGACGCTCTTTGCGTTCATCGCGCACGCGGTGTTGGGTTGCTGCTGGCACCATTCGCACGCAACACAGGATTGCACCGCTCAGGCTGCCGCCGAATCGCAGCCATCCGCTTGCTCTGCTCCAGCGACTGAGAATGGCTGCGGTCACCACCATGCCGCTTCGGCCCCTGCTGTGGCGGTGAGCAATGTTGAGCAACACGTCAAACAGAGCTGTTGCAGTTCTTCACACCAGCCCGCTGATCACTGCACTGCGAGCCGCTGTAGTTACATCTCGGCCAAGCTGCTTACATTGGATTTGTCCGACGCCGCTTCACTCGAGGGATTCGTCAGCTCCTGCGGTGTGCAGCGCCAATTGCCCGCTGTGCATGCTAACAGACACTGCGGGCACTGGACCTTCTTCTCCTCCCCACAATCTTCTGGGGAACATTGCGCGCATCTGCAAACCTGGCAGATCTGATGCGCTCTAACGGGCTTTCGTAGCGGAAGTCGCCAAGACTTTCGACTGCGGTTTGCGTAGCGGAAGTCGCCAAGACTTTCGACTATAAATGCGTCGACCTCGCTGAGTTTGAGTTGTGCCACTCCCGTAGTGTGCTCCCCCTGCGCTGCTGATGTTCGCCTTTGCATTCGCTTCACCAACCTAATCTCCCCCCTCGCCCCGTACCGTATTTTTCGGAGATACGGCAGACAGGGTCGTGGGTGAGAGGTCGAGTTTGATTTTGCCATTTTATTGTTTACCTTCACAGAGTCTCTGTTATGCAACTGAGCTTTTCTCGCTGGCCTTGGTCTACCATTCGCCTGGCACTTGCCCTGCTGCTAATCGTTACGGCAATCGCTACCTTCACACTGTGGTCGAGTCCGCTATCGCACTGGATCGACGCACTGCTGACCGCCGGGCGTCCAACACCTGTGGCCGAAGACCAAACGCACAGCCCTGGTGGCGGTCAGAGCGCGATTAGCTCGCTGGATCTAACGCCTCAAGCTATCCAAAACCTGGGGCTGACAGGTGAATTCCTCAAGCCGATCGAACTACAGTCCTATCGCCGCACAATTACGATGCCCGCCGTGGTGGTAGCCAAGCCAGGACGGTCGCAGATCATCGTTTCATCACCGCTCAATGGCATCGTGACGCATGTCCACGCCGTGACAGGCGAAGCGGTCCTGCCGGGCGAATTGCTGTTCGAAGTTCGCCTGACCTACGAAGACTTAGTGGAAACACAGGCGCTGTACTTGAGAACCATCAGCGAGTTGCAGGTTGAGACGCGCGAGATCGCGCGTTTGGAAACAGCCACTAAATCTGGGGCGATCTCAGGCAAAGCCTTGTTGGACCGGCGCTATGCCAAAGAAAAGCTAGAAGCTCACCTGCGTTCCCAACGCGAAGCACTGAAGATGCACGGCCTGTCGGACAAGCAGGTCGACGCCATTGAACAGGATGGAAAATTGCTGCGAGACTTGCAAGTCATCGCGCCGGATATCGATCAACACAGCGAAGAGGAGCAAGAGGAGCTGCGGCTAACCCAAAACCCGCATCATCCAATTTCGTTTGTTCAGTTAAAAAGCGTCAGGCCCCTGGTGATCGATCAGCTCCAAGTCCACAAAGGGCAAGCGGTGGTGGCCGGTGAGATGCTCTGCTCGCTGTCCGACTATTCGCAGTTGTTCATCGAAGGCAAAGCCTTTGAGCAAGACATGCTGGCAGTGAGCCATGCCGTGGAGCAGGGCTGGGCCGTCAAAGCCGTCTTTCCAAACTCAAATGGGCAGATCATCGTCCCAGATTTGAAGCTCGCCTTTATCGGTAACGCCATCGATCCTATCTCGCGAACTCTGTCGCTGTTCGTCGAGCTGCCCAATGAAATTGTGCGGGATGAGACCAACGGCGATGGGCAGCGGTTCATCGCTTGGAAGCATCGCGTGGGAC
>CAKQNH010000757.1 GCA_934255105.1 uncultured Pirellulaceae bacterium | reverse complement strand
GCGCTACAGAGCTGATCTGGCAACTTGATGCGTTGATGCTCGACATTGAAGGGCAGTTGCTGCCTGGTAGTGAGCGACGTACTTGGTATCGGTACTTCGTGAAGTTGGTTCGCGCTTGGAGACAGCTTCCTGACGGTAGCGAGCAGACGCCGCTGCTTTCACGCGCTATTAGCATTGGACGTCATTTGCAAAAGCTTGGCGTGACATTACCCGCACATCTCAAAGCAGAACTGACACACGCTCTCCCGGACGGGTCGGCGCCTTCAGTGGTTATTCTACGTCGAATGTTGGGCGAACCACCGACTCGGGACGAGTTCCTTGATATCGTGCGAGGCTTCGATTCCGCCCTTCGCAGTGAGGATCTGAAAACGCAGCTATCCGCACTAAAAGCTCTCGCGGAAGACACGCTTGAATCGGCAGTTCACGACGGTGACGCGGATCGGTTCATCGCTGCGTTCGGCGTGGTTGCTCAACCCGTGCTTACGTTGTCTGCGACCGTGCCAGTGGATGCAATCGAATCCGACATCGCCAACCTCCATCGCCACGCCTTGGAGGTAATCTCGGGGCTGGATCACGTGGCGATTGTGGATATGGATTCGGTTCTCAATCGAGTAAATCGACCTCAACAACGAAGCATTGCATCCGCATGCAAGGTCACAGCGTTGGAAATCTCTGCTGTTTTGCAGCCCGATGAATCGGTCTTGCTGTTGGCTCACGGTGGGAGCGGCGATCTTTGTGCCTGCCAAATTGACCACGATGGTTCCAGATTGCTATGGATCGCGCCTACAGAATCGTGGTCGGAGCAAAAATTCCACAAGTGGCAGCGGAGGTATCCAGCGTCTTACCAGCATGGAGGTGCTCCGGGGGCTGCGGGTTGGAATCGGGAACAGCTTAGGGAGACGCTCGCTGGACTGGATCTTTATCTCTTCGATGCACCGCCAAAAATCACGATCATCCCTGCATCGGAGCTGTTTCTTTTCCCGTTCGCGCTGGGAACTCGCTGGTTCTTTCATAGCGCTGGGGGAAGTCATTCATTTCTGCTTCCGGCACCCGGTGAGGCTTTTCTCGGAGATGAATCGCTTGTTTCCGTCGCTCCGTCTCCTCAATGGCTCATCGCAAAGAGGGCTACTGATCCATCGACGCAGTCTACGCGAACGGCGTGGGTCGGTACACCGCAGACACATGATCCCGTGATCAAAGAATTACGGGAGGCTCTTCAGTGGCAATTCGCAGCTCACGGAATCGAGCTCCTCGAAAACGAGCGACCCATTTCTATGGTGGGCGGTAGTCTCGCGATCCTTGTAGCTCATGGCGAGCGAGGGGAAGGGAGGGAATTTCACGCTCTCGGAGATGGAATTAACAAGTTCAGTCCCACAGAGGTCGCGAGTTGGGTGGAGGGGTGCGCGTGCGTCATCGTTGCTGCATGTCACGCTGGGGTAGCCACGGAACAGAGACACAGCCACGAAACGAGGGGGCTCGTCTCCGCAATCTTGTCGGCTGGGGTTAAGGCCGTCATCGCATGTCCGTGGCCACTTGGGGCAGATGTCATTCGCTTATGGTTGCCGGGTTTTCTCCAATGCATCTCGTCCGGTGCGAGTGTAGTCGAAGCTGCTTCTGTCGGTTCCAATCAAGTTAAAGCAAATGTCGCCGACGCTGCTGCCCCTTTTGCCATGCAGGTGTTTGGTGATGGCTCGCTGCGACTTCCGCCTACAAATCGCTCCGCGCGCTAACCCGACGCTAACCGCTATCGATCTCGCGGCATCTGCAGTTCAGTTCTGGAGCGGATTTTCGGCCTAGTTTCCGCCTTGCTGTAGCGAAGTGCCTCAAGAATGGCCTTCCCCTGTCTCCTCACAAACTCCGGCGGGATCGCGTTGCCGATCATCAGAGCCACGCCCTGCTTTCCGGCTTCCTCGGCGAATTTGTAGTCCTTTGGGAAAGTCTGGAGCAGGGCCGCCTCGCGAATGGTGATGCAGCGGTTCTCCTCGGGATGAACGAAGCGTCCCTTGGAAGGGTTGAAGCAGCCGCCGGTAATGGTGGGGGCGGCATCGTCCCACTTCATTCGACCGCAGATGTCCTTGAATCCGTTCGTCTTGGTGTGGCAGTCCCACCAGAGCTCCTTTGGCCAGGCCGATCTACTCCCGCCGTCCTTGGGAGTAGCGGCGATCCGCTGGCTCATCAGGTCGGACCGGCGTTCGGGCAGGTCGTGCCAGTAGTCGCCACTCTTACCCGCCACCGGCAGATCCTCGATCGTTTCCCTCACCGTCATCAACTTTTCAGCGGTCCGGGCGAAGGGAATCTCAAAACCCAACCCCGCGGCGAGCACGAGGCGCTTTCGGCGCTGCGGCACTCCGTAGTCGACGACATCGTGGACTTCGGGGCGAGAGACGGTGTAACCTTGGTTTCGCAGAGCCCGGACGAACTCCTGAAAAACCACCTTGGACCGGAGGCCGGGGACATTTTCCATCAGGATCGCCTTGGGACGAAACACCTTCACGAGCCGGACCATCTCCTGAACGAGGTTGTTCCGTTTGTCGAGGTTCCTTTTGGCACCGTTGCGCGTGCGCAGCGTGGAAAACCCCTGACACGGCGGACAGCCAGCGAGCAGATCTAGTTCCCCGGCCTTCAAGCCCAATTCCTTCATCCACGCCTCCGGATCGAGCTTGCGGATGTCATCCTTGAAGAGACTCACCCTGCGATGGTTTTTCTTGTAGCTCTCGGCGGCAAGCTCGTTGACTTCGACGGCACCGACGACACGAAACCCTGCCT
>CAKQNH010000756.1 GCA_934255105.1 uncultured Pirellulaceae bacterium | reverse complement strand
GCTTAACGCCCGATGGTGAATTGCGGTTTGGCTTGCCCGCAGAGCAGCCGACCATCGCCCTCGACCTGGGCCGCGGTGGAGAAGTCCTACCGACCAAGCTACTTACGGTGCTGATCGAGCCGAGCCAACTGCGACTGGACATGATTTGGTCGGGGACGCGCTTCATCGGCGAGTATCGCCAATGGCAAGAGGTAAAAAATCTTATGCCGGAGGTCGCCTAACATGCAGGCCACAGCAGTCGCTGACGACGCGGCGAGCACAGCAGTTCGGCCTGGTAACTATACGCTGTTGCCTGGCCAATTGCCTTCGGGGCAGCCCATTTTGAGTTGCCTGCTGAAGCGCTCCTATGCGATCGTGCCGGGCGCCGTGGCGGTGCGGGCCGACGAGGACCGGCCGCTGCATGCGGGTGATGTTCCGTGGACAGAGCCCGTCACATCTTCGGTGCGCTACGAGAGCGATTTTGTGCCTTATAAACTCGCTACGGATGTAGTTGTCAACGGCCAAGCCCATGCGCCGGGCGGACAGCCCTGTCAGCAATTGGTCGTCGAGTTTCGCATTGGAGAGATCGGACGCAGTTTGTTGGTAATTGGCGAGCGAACGGCTATCTACACCGGCTCGCAACCGACATTTACCCAGCCCCAGCCCTTTTCAATCATGGATCTAAAGTACGAAAATGCATACGGCGGTGTCGACGTGCTTTCGATGCCTAGTTGCCCATATCCCTACCCACGCAATCCGCTGGGGCGTGGGTTTGTCGTTGCCAATACCCGTGCGGCCATACACGGTCGCGCTCTCCCCACGCTGGAAGATCCACATCAACGGCTGACGCCTGACAATCTTTGTGTCGGCGACTTTGCCCGCGGCTGGCAGACGCAGCCATGGCCAGCTAGCTTGGGTTGGTTTCCTAAGACTTGGCAACCGCGGGCTTCGCTAGCCGGCATCATGCCCGGCGATCGGCCTACAGAACGTGAGCTACGCAAAGCGTACGCGGCATTGGTACCCAAGGAGCAACGCGCTGCATACGAACAAGCTGAGCTCCCCGAGATGAATTTCAAATATTTTAGTGGTGCATCGGCAGATCTTTCTCTGCCTTACTTGTCCGGCAGCCAATCGGTAAGCACGAAGAATCTCTCGCCTGAAGGAGACCTTAGCTTCCATACTCCCGAGGATCGGCCGGAAATTGCGATCGACATCGGCGAGGGAGTCCAGCAGCCTGAAGTCGTATTGCATACATTGATGATCGATATGCAGACTCGACAACTGGACATGGTTTGGCGGGCCGCAATTGAATACCCAGGGCTGGACTGGCTGGCCAATCTCACCAAGCTGGAGGTTCACATCGCATGAGTCCACCTGTAGCGACCGTCGATTCGCGGATTCCGTCGCGAACACAGATCTTACTGAGGGCCGTGGGGATTCCACTGGTCATATTTTCTCTGTATGGCCTGTTCACTCTAGTAAATTCGGTTGGCTTGGAGGAAGTGCCGTTCAGTGCGATCGTCAAGGACAAGCAGATCTATGAACCTGGGACGAGCTACCACACGCGGATCGTCAACAATCGTCCGTGGATCTCGTCCCAAGAGTACGCAGCTTTGCCAACCTTGATTTTGGATGCCAATGGTGAGCAACTTTTGGGCTATGTCGACCGAGAACTGTACGACAAGATTCAGCTCGGCGACTCTGTAGACGGGACGCTCAGGAGAACGCGTTTGACAGGGTGGACGGAAGTCGTCGAGATTCGCCAGCATTTGAGCAAGGGAAAGTAGCGATGTTGTGGCCCGCCGCAAAAATGGGAGACACAGTGATCGGTCTGGATCTGCACACGATCATAATTCCGCCAGCCCCCGCGCCTATTCCCATGGTACCGCATCCCTATTTCGGTAGCATTTATCTATGGATGACCCCTGCTTTTCCGAGAATTAACACGCTGATCAATTCGATGCCCGCCGCTACGTCGGGGGCTATGGGATACAGCGCGCACATCCCGCAGGGGCTACCGGTTCCGCCGGCGGCGATGAACATGGGCTATTGGCGCAGGCACTTGCTAAACGTCCCCAAACAATTGATGTTGGTCGCCTTGACGCTGCTGGCCAACATGGCCATCGCTGGGATCTCATCGCTGTTTGTAACCCCAGATTCTGCGGCGGGAAAGTTCTTGAAGGACGTTACGGGCGTCGACACCACGAATAGCAAAAGCGTCTGGGAGTCGATCAAGGGTAGTTTTTCCGCTTACACGCAGTGGATGACATGGGTCAAATTCCTCTTGCCTCCGCTGCCGTACCCAGGCGCGCAAGGCTCGGTAGCCATTGGCAGTCCGAACGTGACGGTCAACGGTGGGCCCCTCGCCTTCGTGGCACCGTTGATGTCCACTTCATGCAGCGATTTGCCAATTGTTCCCAACGCGGCCACCTTGGGTTTCAGCAATGTCTTGGTGGGCGTTAGTGTAGCCGCCATGGTACGAGGCATTGCCGTGAATGCGGCCCAAGGAGCGGTGAGCGCGGGTGTGAGCGCAGGGGTCGATCGGCTCGGAGGAGGAAAGAAGGACTGTGGCTGTTAAAACAAATACAACACAAACCGACCTGACGTTAGAGCACGCTTCCTCTCCCGAGCCTGGAATTGCGACTGTAGACCGCGGCAGTCGTGCAACCAATTCTTGGTGACAATTTGACCACAGCCTCTTTCCTCTGAGGAGCAGCCATGCCAATTGATATTGCTAGCGGCAATGTACATCTGGAGTTTCAAGATCAATTGCTTCCAGGGCGAATCAATCT
>CAKQNH010000755.1 GCA_934255105.1 uncultured Pirellulaceae bacterium | reverse complement strand
GACAAGCTGGAAGCTTATCCTACGGACGACAAGCTGGAAGCTTATCCCACGGATGACAAGCTGGAAGCTTATCCCACTTGGAGCCCAATGCTAAATCATGCGTGCCGCGCAACCTGCCAGCTATCGATCGGCGGAGTCTGACGGAGAACCTGACCGAAAGTTTGGGGAACGGCCGGACGCACTGTCGATCGAGACAGTTGGCGAGGTGGCTAGTGCCGCTGTTGATGCGGCCGGCGAAACTCGTGCACCGGGGGCGACCGCGTGGCTGGAGCGAGTCATCTACTACCGACCGCTGCTGTGGTTGTCGCTGGCGGTTATCGCGGGAGTCAAACTGCAGACGGGCAACGATTGGCTAGGTGCGGTCAGCCCGCTGGCTTGGTTGTCGGCGTTGACGATAGCATTAGCAGTAGCCGTACCACTGCACAGGCGAGGCTACGCTGTAACGGCTGGCGGCATGGCTCTACTAGCCGCACTGGTGTTCGGGGGCTTCCACGGGCAATTACAGACGCCTCCAGCGGGCGATTCTCTGGCACATTTGGCAACGCGCAAGGCCGAGCCGATCGCGCTGCGAGGCTTGATCGCTTCGGCTGCAGTCTGGAAGCCCAACCCAAACTATCGTAGTGGCGACCCCAAAAGCGAAGAGTGGCAGACGCAGTGGGACGTGCGCTGCGAACAACTGCGCGATGGTCAGCAGTGGCGAGACATCGCCGCGCTGAGCACGTTGACTGTCGCAGGCCGGATCGACGACCTGCTCCCCGGCGATCGCGTTGAAATCATGGGGAGCTTTCGCCGCATCTCCTCGCCAACGAACCCAGGTGGCTTTGATTTTGCAGAGCACTTTCGGCGCGAGGGAAAGTTCGTAGCGCTCACCGCCAAGAGTCGCCAGCAGGTGACAGCGTTAGCATCCACGGGTCGCATGCCGCTGCTGCGGTGCCGCGCATGGTTGGTCAAATACGTGGATCGCTCACTACACCGCTGGATAAGTCCGGCGCAGAGTCCGCTGGCCGCCGCGCTGGTGTTCGGACAACGTGAACAAGTGGACTGGGCGGATCAACAGTCATTGATGGCTACCGGTACGCTACACATGCTGGCCATCAGCGGCATGCACGTCGAAATTGTGGCAGCTAGCATCCTGCTGCTGGCTGGCCCGCTGGGGTGGCCGACTGGAAGGTTGATGCTGCTGATCGTCAGCGTGTGTTTGGCCTACGCGATCTTGGCTGGTGGCAATCCGCCGGTGTTGCGGGCCGTCATCGTGGTAGCTGCGTTCTCGCTGGCGCGGGCACTAGGTCGCCCTGCGCGTTTGGCCAACGTATTGGGCTTGGCCGCGCTGACCCTTGTGCTGCTGCGCGCGGCCAATGTGGATAACGTGGGGGTTCAGCTTTCGTTCTTGGCCGTCGGCACGATCGGTCTATTTGCCTTCGCTCAAACGCCAGCTCGCGATCGACGCGGGCCGCTGGTGCAACTGATTGAAGAAGGGCTGGGGCCGGCCCGGCGCTGGCTGCGGTGGTGGCTGCGTTCGCTGCAACAGACATGGCGACTGAGTTTGTGGGTGTGGTTGATCACCTGCCCGCTGGTGTGGTACAGCTTTCATATCGTCGCTCCCATTTCAGTCCCTCTGAACGTGTTGATCGCGTTGCCGCTCGTGCTGGCCCTGATTAGTGGGCTGGTTACCGGCCTGTTCGGTTGGCTACCGCCACTGGGTTGGCTGGCAGGCAGCGTGTGTACGGCCTGCTTGAGCTTTATCCGCGCGGCGGTCGAGCTTGGGCAAAGCATTCCTTTGGGACACTTGTGGTTGCCGGCACCCAGCGTAGGGTGGATGTTGTGCTTCTATGGGATCTTGGCCGCATGGCTGCTGCGGTTTCAGCAGCGACGCAACACAACACTGTTGGCAGTGTTGCTAGTGTGGATCGCGGTGGGCATCGCACCTTCCGCAGTTGGACCGCGAGGTTGGTGGGGCAACGCTGCGACGAGCGCCGATCAGCCACTAGCTGACAAAGGTCAACCGAGCGAACTGCGATGCACGTTTCTGGATGTGGGGCATGGGACGAGCGTGATTATCGAAATGCCACATGGAGAGGTCTGGCTGTATGACGCGGGGCATATGGGTTCCAGCGATCGCAGCCATCAAGACATCGCGGGCGGATTGTGGCACATCCCGACGGCTCGCATCGAACGCTTGCTGATCTCTCATGCGGACAGCGATCATTACAACGCGACCGCTGGACTGTTGCAACGCTTCGCTGTCGGCAGGCTCGCCAGCACTGATCAGTTTTACCTGAGTACAGATCGCAATGTTCAAGAGTTGCTGCATAGGCTCCCGGACAAGCTGCGGCGAGAAGAGATGCAAGCTGGTGACGGTGGCCAAGTGGGCGAGGTGTCGTATCAAATACTGCACCCCAGTGCGGGGATGCAGGCCGAGAGCGATAACGCGGCCAGCCTATGTCTGCTGCTGGAATACGCCGGTAAGCGCGTACTGCTGCCGGGTGATTTAGAGGGGAGCGGCTTGGCCGATTTGACTCAGCTACCGCCGCGACCCTGCCATGTGCTGATGGCTCCGCATCACGGTAGCTTGACTCTCGATCCCAGTGAAGTGCTCGCCTGGTGCCGACCGCAATGGGTCATCGTCAGCGGCAACCATCGCGCTTTGCGCCCTGAAGTACTCGAGAAGTACAGCTTCGGTGAGTCGCAGTTGGGGATCACCTTCCGCGACGGTGCGGTACAAGTTCGCATCGACCGCACGGGGGCATTGAGCGTTTGGCACTGGAGCATTAAGC
>CAKQNH010000754.1 GCA_934255105.1 uncultured Pirellulaceae bacterium | reverse complement strand
CGCTGCATCCAGGCGATGCCCTCTTGTTGATACGGCCGCAATTCGGCTTGAAACGTGTCGGGAACGCAAACGTCGATCTCGGTCGACGCACGCATGCGCTGGATGCACTTTTTCCAGTGCGCATCGGAGGTGACTTTCATCTCACCGAGGTCTTCCAGCAGACCGGCGTGAACCGCTCCGAAAAGCAACTTACCTGTGGCCGATCGCGAGTCGCCAAACAGACGCAAGTCGTCGATCCGCTGTCGCAGATTGATCGTCAGCGCCAGGAATTCGCCGTCACCGAGTTTGACAAAACGCCCCGGCGAAGCGGATACCAGTTCCATCAACTGCAGCATGTCGATGCTGCGGTCAGCATCGATTTTCAATTCACCCGAAGCGGCGAACCAATTGCCATCACGGCGAATGCGAACGCGCATCATCGACTCGCTAGCCTTGCCGGCCAGTCGCAACGAGCGTCCTTTGGGCCAATGCAAAGTCACCGCCTGGCTGTCGACCAGAGGTTCCAGGTCGAGCAGTAGATCGAGGGCTTCGACCGGTGTGGGAAACGTCGCCGACCAGGACTCGGTCAAGTGGCTCGACAACCCAGCGCACTGATCGATCAACGCTTGAGCATTTTGGGCTTCCAAGGCGAGGTCGCGACTGGCCGACGTGGCTTCGCCGTCGATGGTAGCGAACAAAGTCCCGCCACCTTCGCCGGGACGGCAGGCTGGCCCGGACATGCCGAACGGCTGCACGTAGAACTCGGCACGCAAACCATCGCCGCTGGGGAGCAAATGCAGATGCAACTGCGGATCGCCCTTGACCTTCTTGGCCGGAGTGATGCTGGGCGTGTCTCGATCGCCTGCGTCTTGGTCGGGCGGCGCTTTCCTGCCGCGAACCCTCTTGCCTGTGCTCTTTTCCTCGTGCTCCAAATCCCCGATTTCCGAATGGATCGTTACCAGCGATGCCAGTTGGGTAATTGTTTCGAGCACTTTGCCGGACGCCGAGATGGGCACGCGCAATCCGTTGCCCAGCATCGGTTGCAAGGCTTGATGCGAAGGTTCCAGCAGCGTGATCGAGATTTGGTGCGGCCCGGTCTTCTCAATTCGCACTTCATGGGTACTGTTAGGTTTCGGATCAAGGAACAGTTCAATCTGCGAATTATCGTGCTTGCGGACAACCAATGAAATCGGTTTCTCGACGATCTCTAGCGGTTGGTCGCGATGGTTGGGGAGAAAGATGCGGGGGTGGCCAATCAGGGCGCGTGCGCCAGACCGCGTTTCAAAATTGGTGTATTCTTCGGGATAGCCATACGGACCTCGCTCGGTCCAATGCTGCATGGATTGGCGCAGGGCGCGGTCTTCCGGTGTCAGAAACGCGAACTCTGGTTCCGAATGCTGGTGAAACAAACGGGACAAAGCGACTTTGCGCCCCTTGGACCACTTCGACCCTTGGCGTAGTTGGTGAAAGACATCTAGCTGAAAGTCATGGGTGGTGTAATGGATCTCGTAAATCAGTCGTTCCGTCGGTTCCGCGCCAGCCATCGTCGCAGTCGTGATTTTCGTCTGCTCACCGAGCAAGGCAATCGCATTCAACGTGCGCGACCAACCAGGTTCTGGTTGGACGAAGTCGATCAAACTGGCGGTGTTGTGTGTGCGATGAAGTTCCTCGGCCTGCTGCTGTTGATTCTCGGCCGTTTCTAAATTTGATCGCCCCGCAGCGGCATGGGATTCGGCGGCTAGCCAGAAGCATCCGCCTGTGCGAAAGCTGTTGGCCGCGTCGGTCAGGCCACTGATTTGAGCTTGGCCATCGGCGTCGCCGGCCAACCAGGCCTGTAGATATCCAGCGACCCACTTGGCGAGCGGAGAGCGGGCGGTCGCATTCAAATCCGAAATTAGCTTCCCGACATTCCCGGGCGAACCGAGGAACAGTAGAGCTTGCTGAGAGATGGCAAACGCGTTGCCGTACGGTGTTACGCCGGGCTTCAACGCTTTCATTGTCGCCATGAGTGCTTGTTCTCGGCTCACGCTCTGATGGCCCGCAATGCCGGCGAAAGTTGCCAGCACCGAGGGGAAACCACCGAGTTGGGTTAGGGCGCGTTTGCTGGCTCGATTGTCCAGCGACCCTGCCAGCAACGAGAATGCTTTGTCATGTTCTCCTTGAAGTAGCAGTGAACAGCCCTCGACGTCCCGCATTTTTCCGCTGGTTTGCGCCCCGATTCGCTCCAGCAGCGCTCGGTCGCCCGACGCCACGGCCCACTCCAGCAGTCGTGGCAGCAGCGCAGCAGGAAGGTCGGCATCGTCGTCGAGCAATCGCCGCATCGCCACCAGCGCTTCGGGATCGGACTCCGCTTGGGCAATCCACTGCGGTATCACGAACGTGAAGAAACCGTGCTGCAACTCCGGCGGTAATTGTTCAAAGGTTCTCTGGCAAAAGGGAGCCAACAGGGGCAGCGAACCGTCCGCGATTTGCCGCCGAGCGGCATTCCATGCATCCGCGTCGCGACTGTAGAACGCGACGTAGAAATCGAGCAACGCGTCGCGGCGGATCCACCTGTCATCGGGTTGCGCAGAGGACAAGAGTCGCTGCGCGTCGGGTCCAGAGAGCCCCTCGCGAACGAGCGTGTCCATCAATTTTGGCGCAGGCCTAGAGGGGTTGCCCCGGACCAAGCCAATTTTGGTCCATTGTTTCAGCGAATCGCGGACAAAGGACTGAGTTAGTGCGCGACCATTGCTTTGCCGCAGCTCGAACTGCTGGGCATGGTTGGCGAGCTGATAGTAGTTTGCCTCGCCGTGCTGCAA
>CAKQNH010000753.1 GCA_934255105.1 uncultured Pirellulaceae bacterium | reverse complement strand
GAACAAAGTCGGGCGACTTCGGCTGCGAGTGTTTTTTACTACGCGACTTTGGACTTGTCGATCGGCAGTCCGGCCTGGGTCCAGGCTCTGAACCCACCTGTCATATTGATGGCGTCGAAGCCAGCGGCTTGCAGCAGGCTGACTGCGATGGCCGAACGACCGCCCCCCAGACACTGAGCTACGATCGGCTTGTCGCGATCGAGGGCTGCAATATTGTCTGGCAAACGCCCTAAGAATTGATGCTCGGCGCGTGCGATACGGCTCGACTTCCATTCTTCATCGCTACGAACATCCAGCAAGTGAACAGCTCCCGACTCGATGCGGGACTTCAACTCCGCCGGTGTAGCCGAGGGATAGCTCTGCTTGGCCATTCCTGCGGCCCGTACCTGATCGGCGTCGAAGTAGCCGCGCACGTCGTCCATGCCAATCTTGCGCAGCACACGGATCGCTTCGGGAAGTTGGCTGGGCTCGGCGATCAGGTAAGCTGGCTTGGAGTAATCGACAACCCACCCTCCCCACGCTGCCAGCATAGGGGTTGGGATGTTGATCGTTCGTGGCACATGACCGCTAGCGAATTGTGCGGAGTCGGCTAGGTCGATAACCGTCGCTTCGTCCAATACCTTGGTCAGCGATTCCAGCGGCTGCAGCTCAGGTAGTCCGCGGTCGCCAATGACGTCTGGGCCTTCCTTGTTGACGCGTTTCATCACCGCAAAGTACTTGGGAGCCTCTGGCTGGTCGGACAGAATGTACTTCACAAACTCGTCTTCGCTGGTGAATTGCAGCGCCGGGTTGAACAGCTTTTCGTAGCCGACCGTAGAAGAGGGTATCGCTCCCAAGCCCTTGCCACAGTCACTTCCGGCACCGTTCTCGGGCCAGACCTGCAGGTAGTCGGGAAGCTGCTTGAACCGCTCCGCCGAATGGAACAATTGCCGAGCGCCGGGTTCGGCAGTATTGGCCATGCCGGCAGCCTCTTCCAACAGGTCGGGGCGACCAATCGATCCTACGAACACAAAGTCACCCGTGAAGATACCCATCGGTTTGTCTGCACTTCCACCTTGATCGGTCAGCACAAACGAGATGCTTTCGGGAGTGTGGCCTGGAGTGTGCAATACATCGAATTTGATGTTGCCGATCATGAAGGAGTCGCCGTCGGTGAGCAACTGATGGTCGTACTGATCGGCGAACTGGTACTTCCATTCCGCTGGCCCTTCGTCAGATATATACAGCTTGGCGCCAACCCGATCTGCCAATTCGCGTGCGCCCGAGACGTAATCCGCGTGGATGTGAGTCTCCGCCACTGCAACCAGTTTAAGGCCTTCGCGTTTGGCCATCTCGAGATACTGGTCGATATCGCGTCCCGGATCGACCACCACGGCGACTTCTGCTCGCTGACAGCCGACCATGTAGGATGCGTGGGCTAAAGCTTGATCATAGAAATATTTGAGTAACATGAGTTTTCTCCTTTGATGTATGAAGCAGGCTTGTTCTCAGCCAGTGCGTGCTGATGACAACACTGATGAGGAAATCACAAACACGGCGACTAGCACAACTGCAGTCGCAAACACTTTCAGCAAAGTTGGCCCATTGAGCCTCTTGGCAACCAATCCGCCGAGCCAAATACCAACCAAACCTCCGACTAGGAACTGCGCGGTGATATCTAGTGAGAGCACTCGCCCCGCCGCTACATAGGACGTGACGCCGCTGAGGCTGATCAGAAAGATCGCCAGCAACGATGTTCCCACTGCGCGGTGTATGGTCATACCGCTGAACAACACCAGGGCCGGCACGATAACAAACCCGCCGCCGACGCCGAACATCCCAGACAGAACTCCAGTCAACAAACCGACCATTGCCAACAGCATGGCGCAGGCCGAGGTAAGGCGCAGCGTTCCATCTTCACTGCGCTGGCATGTCACGCGATTTTCTACGCCCCGCCCCTCTGTCACACAGACGCCGGTTGCCAACTCTGGCTTGCGAACTTTGGCCAGCATTCGCCAAGCAACTACCAGCATCAAACAACCAAACATCACCAGCAAAGTGCTCTCGGGAAACAATGTCGAGAGGTACGAACCAGCGGGCGCGCCGACCATTCCCGCAACGGCAAACAGTATTCCCGTTTGGAGTTCTATCTCACCTCGCCACAATCGGGGGGCGGCCCCGGAAAGAGCCGTCCCTCCGACGGCGGCTAAGGATATCCCAACGGCTTCTCGGGGTGCGACGGCGAGTCCATAGACCAGCAGCGGTACGGCAAACACGCCGCCGCCGCCGCCCGTCAGGCCTAGTGCAAAGCCCACCACGCACCCAAAAGCGACGGCTAGACCGAACATGATCCACCCACGTGCCGATTCCACGGCATCTTGGCGATCATCATCCCCATCGCACAGCTATTGGTCAGGCCTGCAAACACTAAACCCGCTCCGACAAAGGCTGGGATTGCTGTGAAGTAGGGATGCACAAGCAGGCCTAGCAGGGCACCGGTAAGCACGATCGCCCCCGCAGCAATTCGCACTTGCCGTTCCAGTGACATCGACTCTTTACCACGCACGACCGGCAGTCCCGCGCTTACCCAGGCTTCGGTTCCCCCTTCGATATTGACGACGTTGGCAAAGCCCGCCTCGAAGAACTTCTTTTGAGCTTTCGCGGCGCGTGCGCCACTTTTGCAGATGACATACAGCGGCTCATCGGCTGAACCATTGCGCTGCCTCATCACCGCACATGGATCGAGTGCATCCAGAGGAATATTTCGAGCCGCCTCGGCATGCACCTGGCGATACTCCATTGGGGTGCGGACGTCGACAACAT
>CAKQNH010000752.1 GCA_934255105.1 uncultured Pirellulaceae bacterium | reverse complement strand
ACTCTAGGGATAGGGTGACATTGCGGCTGGTGTTGGTAAGAGCGACCTCGTGGATGCGTGTGCGGCGGATGTGGATCTGATGGCGGGAGAGATTGCGGTCGGCGACGCTGGCGATAACAAGTCGGTTGGTTGCGGGCATCCAAACTGGCGGTGGTGGTTCGTGGCGGTTTTGACGGCCGATCTCGAATTGTGGTGGCACGCGGACCGACAACAACAACTTGTCGGCTCGAATCACTGCAACACGGAACTGGGCCAAGTGGTCGAGCTGAGCGGTCAAGTCGCTGGCTACCTGCTGCGGGTCTCGCGGACTCGAACTGCTGCGATGTCTGATGTCAGGCGGGCTGGCGTTCTGCTGGCCGAGCCATCGATTTTCCGTAAGAAACGCGTCGATGTCGGGGGCGTCGCCCCATTGGCTGCGAGCAAGAAATTCGGCTTCAAGCATGCGACGACTGTGCTTATCCTCTCGCAACAACGCATCTAACAGCGGAGCGTACTCGAGGGCAAGAGGACCAGCTTTGCGGGCAGACTCTTCAGCCTGAGGGGCGTGGTCTGCAAAATGCTGAGCACGTTTGCGCAGAGCTGAAGTTGAGGAGGAATGGCTGGTTGCGTTGGAAAGCGCATGAGACCGTGAAGATGATTTATGCTGACAGGCGCGCCAACGCCATTCAAGATCGGCGGCGCAGAGTTCCACACATAGTTCGTCGTCGCCCTGAAATCTCAGTCGTTTGATCAATGCGGCCAAGTCTGGCCGCTCGCCGACACGCCATCTGCGATCAAAATCGTCGAGAATGTCCATGATTGGGTCGCTCATGAGTTCTGCCTGAAGTGCGTAAAGTTTGTGCTATCTGCCGAACGAGCCGCACGATGATTAGGCGACTTGAGGTGCACGGGCATCGGCTAAAGCCTAGACTCCAACGTTACATCCATGCCATTCTGGGTAAACCGATGGAGGTGCAAAAATGCATCGTCCTGTCTCTACAATGGTATTGCTCAACCCGAAACGCCAGGCAGCGTCAAATTATGTAAGAAATTACTTTCGAAGCCACAATACATGGCCACTAGCTACTCAGCTAAAGCTGCTCTCCATTCGGCTTCGATTTTTTTGACGAGCCGTTGAGCGCTCCGCAAGCTGATCTGACAGCACTCGGCGATGGTGGCCGTCGTCGCACCTTGAAGTTTGAGCAGCACGGCGTCGCGATGCAAGTCGTCGGGCAACTTCTGCATGAGGCCTGCGAACAAATCCGATACCTCGATATCGAGCGACGGAGAGGCGTTTTTACCCTGAGCATCAACCCCCCTGGGCACATTGTTGTCGTCCAGCGCCGCTGCATCGGCTTGCCCAACCGCCAGACGATCCGCGCGACGCTTCTCAGCCATGGCTCGTTTACGATGATCGTTAGCCTTGAACTTAGCAAACTGCTTCAGCAATACCCACAGTTCTTCTTCATTGGCCAGCCCATCGAACTGCCCCTCGCGCGCCCGCTTGACGAAGCTGTGAAAGGCGCTAAGCGCGATTTCACTGTCGCTCACCATCGGCCTCCGAATCGCTGCTACTTGTCGAGCGACCAACTTCTTCAATCTCGGATAGTATACTTCCCACATGGCTTCAACGGCAGCGGAATCAGGCGGCTCCATTCGACTCACTTTTTAGTCATGGCATTCGAAACGGTTACTGCAATGCGACAGGCGGAATGCAGTGGCTACACTGGGTACTGTAGTGTTGCTTGGGCAACGGCGATATTATGGCACGGTCGCCCACTAATTTCCTTAAAGATCCGCTCGGATTCTTAAGAAATCAAGGCTAAAGTGCAATCGCTGATAGAATGTGCAAAATTTTGCCACGTGCGCTCGCGCGGAAGATCAGCGGCAGTCTTGGCAAAGTATTGCAAATAACACTAGCGAATTGTCCTGCGGGTCATTTCATCGTATGTGCGCTGCTTCTCGAAACGCTTAAGCGCGTGTTCGCGCTGATGCTCGTCGGCGGTTTGTACAAGTTTTTCGCCGCGAGTTGGATCAAACAGTATCTTTCCAAACGGAAGTGATTCCGCCATATTCCTTACCGGTAGCAACATACGCCCAGTTGCGTCACTCGCGGTGGCCACAGCCCCGTAAGTCATCGTCTTCGTTCTAGCCGTGGATTGTTTCAGGTGCCCTTGAGATGTCTGCACGTGCTCTTTGATGGCATCGATGTGAAGAAAACTGTTCGCGCGACTATTCAGCGAGGGCCCCGAGCGATACTTCACGCTTGGACTGCCGAGCATTCCAAAATGGACGGTAACACTGGTACTGCCAAAATCGTACTCGATCGCGTGGTCGGTGTAGTTCACGCGTGGGGCACCGGGCGGCATTTGTACGTCGATGTAAGTCCGCTCGCCAGTCTTGGGATGATTGGCAACGACGATCGTCGGTCCGCCTGGCAAAAACTGCGCCTGGAACGAACGCTCGCCAGTAAAGTAGTAGCGATGCACCAATACCACCGGTGGAATGTCGACGGTCATGTTGCCGCTTTCGTCCCGAATCAACTCAACAGCGGGTCGGCCAAGCGGGTCAGCGTTGGGATCGAGGACTTCGATCTCTAGCGTGGGTGGCACATTCGCTGTAGGCGGAGCGGCGCACAGGTCACTGGACAGCCAACTGACTGCCGACGCTATCAAGACCAACTTCCAAGCTTGTATTCGCAGGCTCATGCTCGCCGCTCCTTGACGCGCTTTGTCTAATCTAGTTGATATGCGAATTCGATCTCTACCCGCTCGATCGAATCAAAATACCGCCGAATGTCAGGATGATCGCCTGGCTCGAATAGTGTATACGGC
>CAKQNH010000751.1 GCA_934255105.1 uncultured Pirellulaceae bacterium | reverse complement strand
CGCTTTGAAGTGGTGGCGCGATCCGGCCAACCATCTGACCAGCGTCGAATCGACCAGTACCGATGAACAGGGCCATCGCCTGCGGACTATCGTGTTTATCCTCCGCGACCCCAACGGCCGCTCGCTGGCCGTCAGTCGCGCCGGTAGCCCCGAAATGCAAGTTTTCTTCCAACAGCGTTTGGACAAACTGCTGCGGGAAGCAACCCAGCAACACTCGCTAAATCAGTCGCAGATCGACAAGCTCAAGTTGGCAGCGGAGCTGGATATCGCACGCTTTAATCGGCGAGTTCAAGAGGCGATGCAACGCATGAATTCACTCGGCGATTGGGCGGCTGACAATCGAGATATCGAGAGAGTGGAGGCGGATGAAATTGCCGCTACCAAGAGCAGCCTAGCCAGCATTGCTGAGAACTGCGAGCAAGGACTGTTCGATGATCAGTCGCTGTACACGCGCGTGCTGGGCACACTGCTGGAATAGAGGTAACCGTTCACGGGTATCTAGTGCAAGGCTACGAATAGAGCTCGCGCTATGCCAGCAGTTTGGCAGCGCATTGTTCTTCGCAGGCGGTGATGATGCGCGCAACTTGAGCATCGACTTCATCGCCGGTGAGAGTTCGATCGAGGCTTTGAAAATGCAGGCTTAGCAGCAGGCGTTTTTTCCCGGCGCCATCCTTCTTGGCATCGCGGTAGGTCTCTTGATAGCGAACTTCCTGCAGCAAGCTGTCGTCGTCTGTGGCCGATTGGCAGACGGCGCGGAATTGCTTCCACTGCGTGGTTTCGTCAACCACGAAGTTCAGGTCGCGAGTGATAGCCGGGAACAAACTGACGCGGCTGGCGCGGCGGACCGGCTCGAGGGCTGCCGTCAGTTCATCCACGTTCAGCTCTGCGGCGGCTACGGCTTGCTCCAGCGACATCGCCTGCTGTGCTTGGCGACTGATCAATCCCACGTAGCCCAGCAAGCGATCATCGAGCATGACGCATTGTAGACTGCCGTCAGCGAACAGCGGGTGCTGGCAGGGCTGCCACTGCGGTCGCGCATCGCGGGCGACAACCTGAGCGATCAATTCTTCGACGATGCCCGTCGCGATTTGCAAGTCGCCTTGGGTAACAATCGCTAGTGCGGCCACTTGTTTTGGCAGCGCGTCTGTGGCAGTGCCACTCAGGTACAGGCTGGCCGATTCATACAACTGCGCATTGCGGATCGCATGCACCTGATTGTTATGGCGCGCCGCGAGTAGGCTGGGGATCAATGAGCGGCGCAACGTGCGCGAGCCGACCAGCAAGGGTGTCTCAGTCTGCAGCGGCGGTTGATCGGTCCAGGGGCTACCAAATTTCTCGAAGCTCTCCGGAACAACGCTGGCGGTCATGGCTTCGTCGATTCCGTAGGCGCTCAACGTATGTCGCATACGGGCCATGGCGATGTCTTTGGGGCGGATGTCAGCCACGTGCAGCGGCACCGAAACATCTTCTGGAATTTGTTCGTAACCAAAGATGCGGGCCACCTCTTCGATCAAGTCGACTTCGCGCGTCAAATCCGCGCGCCAGCTAGGAGGTACGACCTGCAGCACGACCCACTGGCCGGCCTGCTCTGGATGGCTGGCCTGTGCCGCGCTGGTCGCTACGCGATCGACCTGGCAACCCAGCGCCGTCAGGATGCGTTCGACTTCTGTCAGAGGGATGTCGATGCCCAGTACGCGCGCGATCTGAGCTATGCGCAGGTCGATCTGCTGTGGTTGCTCGGGTGCAGAGCCGACGTCCACTATGCCTTGGCATAGCTCTCCACCGGCGACCTGTAGAATCAGTTCACAGCAGCGGCGACTGGCCCAATCCATGCCGGCCGGATCGGGCCGGCGTTCGAAGCGGAACGACGAAGGGCTGTGCAGTTTGAGAAGCCGCGCCGTGCGGCGCACGCTCAAGGGTTCAAACGCGGCAACTTCGATGAGCACATCGGTGGTCTGTTCGGATACCTTGGTGTCGACGCCTCCCATGACGCCAGCGATGGCTACCGGCCGATCGCTGTCCGCGATCACCAGCATATGGGCATCCAGCTCATAAGCGCGGCCATCGAGTGCAGTCATCTTCTCGCGCTCGGTGGCCGCTCGGATGATGATTTGTCCGCCGCGCAGGTGCTGCAAATCGAAAGCGTGCAGCGGCTGGCCACACTCCATCATGACGTAGTTGGTTACGTCAACGATGTTGTTGACCGGTGCGACACCCACGGCGGCCAAGCGACGCACCAGCCATTCGGGACTGGGGCCGACCCTCACGCCACGCACTACGCGAGCGGTATAGCGCGGACAAAGTTTTGGGGACTCGTTGTGCACTTGAATGTGTTCTGAGGCCGGGGAGGGGCCCGTGCTCGGCTGCGGCCGTGGAACTCGCAAGTCGACCTGCAGTATGACGGACGCTTCGCGGGCCACGCCAATGTGCCCCAGGCAATCGCCACGATTGCTGGTGACCTCGAGATCCAACACGACATCGCTACCAACGCTTGTGGTCGATTCGTGATTCAGCCCGGTCATGGCGAAACGTTCGGCCAGCGCCTCGGCACTAACGTTCAGATCGACATATTCGGCCAACCATTCCCAGCAAACTAACATAGTGATCCACGCTTAAAACTGATGCAGGAAACGCAAGTCGTTGCGATACAAATCGCGAATGTCGGTCACACCGTGCCGGCGCATACACAGTCGCTCAACTCCCAAGCCAAACGCAAAACCGCTGACCTGCTCGGGATCGTAGCCCACGGCCCGCAGCACATTTGGATCGACCATACCCGCTCCGCCGAACTCCACCCAGTTATCGTTCCAATGGAAAT
>CAKQNH010000750.1 GCA_934255105.1 uncultured Pirellulaceae bacterium | reverse complement strand
ATGTTGTCCGCGATCGCTCACGAGATCGGAGCCGATAAGCGATCCGTGCTCCGCGAAGCTGGCGAGTCTCAACTGCTCTCAGTTGCAGCAGATGGGCTAGCGGTCGACGCCCAAGATGTAGCTGAAGAGCTGGAATCGGAGCTAGCCAGAGCCGAACGGCTTCTAGCGTCGCTTCCCTCGCGCCAATCGCAGGTGATCCGCCTGCGGTATCTTGAGCAGCTCGACTACAGTGCAATAGCGAGAAGGATGAACTCCACCACGCTGGCAGCACGTAGCTTAGCAAGCAAGGGACTGGCAAAGATTCGCCAAATCGCTTAAGCGACTAGAATATGCCGAATCATCTCACACAACGCCTGGGGCAACCTGGGCGTTTTTTCGTTGGCACACTTATGCAGATGGGACTAGTTCAGCCTCGCGACTTCTCGCCCAGTCTTGCGACATCAGATCGCGCCACCCCGGCCCCGGTGCGCGTACCGGCTTGGCCTCTGGCTTAGGTCGGTCGACATCCCGAAGCACGTACTGTACTTGCCGCCCGGTTATGCCCGTGAACCGCTCTGCGATCTCGGAGTAGGTCTTGCCCGGCTCGGCCATGGCTACCGCGATGATTCGCCGTCGCACCGCCGTACTCATGATAACCTTGCGGCCGGTACGCCTAGCTACGCGGCCTTCGTCGACCTCTTCGTGCTGCTCAATACACTCGGGCGAATCCAGCGCGTGGAAAACGGGCAGCCCCAGTTCAACTCTCAGTCGCATCGCTTCGACCTTTTCCATGCTGCCGCCGGGGTGCTCGCACGGCCTGAACAACGACCGCATCCGGTTCGAGCACGGTTGCGAGCAACAAGTCTGCTTTCTGGCATTCCGCCTTACAAAGGTCTTTTTGCAGACTGGGCAGATCGTAATCTTCGATTCTTGGTAGCAATGGTCACCGCAGTACCGCTGACTCACTGTATCCTTCCGGGGATATCGCCGGTGACAATGGCAGCACTGCGGCCAGCCCAACTGGTCGTCCTTGACACAATCCGCACAGCAAAACCCGCCATGTTCCTGATTGTAATGCACGCGTCCGCAATTCCAGCACTCCAGCCTCTCCCTGGAACGTTTCTCGAGATTGCGTCGCTTCTCGTCCCACGTCGCTAGCCGCTTTTGCTCGCCAACAATCTCGGCTGCTGACTTCTCCCTCTCTGGGCGCGGAGTGGTCTTGATCTTGTCATCGACTGCCGCAGTTCCAAGCGAGACAGTTTCGGCTTGCTCACTCTTGTCAGGACAGACTGTGCATAGCTTCCGCCCCTGTGCCACGCTGATAACGCCAGCATCGACCGCTTTGACCACTTCATCCGCCGCGTGCTTGATGAGGTACAACGCCCAGTCTAGATACGCTAGCGAACATCGATACGTATGGGCCGCATTCTTGTTGCGGTTGCTCGATATCTGAATCAGGGTTTCCGGGGCAATATCCCTCACCCGTGCAGCCGCCATCGCTCGTTCGCTTTTGCTGGCGAGCAGGATAGCGGTAGTGTCGTTTGGCTGGATCATGGGTCAGTCGATCCGTATGGAGGTCTGGGAGTGGTCTACGATTCGATTGCCGGTGCCAAATCTTCCGGGGTTGCTCGAAGGATGGTTCCCGGCTTATGCACGATCTCAGGTGCGGCCTTAGGCTTGGCCATGGATCGCTTGGCTCGTGGTCGCTTGGCTGCCGGCTTGGGGGCTGGTTCAGAAGCGTCCTGCTTGGCAGTCTCGATCGGCTGCATGGGTTCGGACGGTTCGCCGCTGATGATCGCATTGGCTTCCTCGATCAAACCTAGCGTCTCTTCGAGCGATTCCCCGTGGTTCAACAGGTAGTTCTTCGCGATGTACCTCGCGTGCGCGTCAGAGCAGGGGAATCGCCGTGCGTAGTTCACGGCGTCTTGGGCGGTTGGACTCGCCATAGTTAAGTCTCCAAAGTCAAGGTAAGGAAAGATGCAAAGGCGCGCAGCTCGCGCCAGTGGGTTACAGAGGTCGTTACAGTTTGCTCGGCAGCCGTGCAAATCATGTTGCCCGTGCCACCGATGCGTTTGGCCAACAATCCGTCGATGATCGCATCAGCCAACACATGGCCAGCTTCCGCCTGGTCGGCCTCCTTGAGCGGGTGCAGCGGTGACAAGATCCCGACAGCCACGTCGATCGATGTAGCGCGACAGCGACGGCTCGCCATAGTCGTCCGCCGGGCCTGCGGTGCAATATGCACCTCGGTTATCTCGAGCTTCTCTGCGTCTATCTCAGGCACCCAGGATCGGATTACAGAGGTTTTCGAGGTGTCGCCAAACTGCGGCATAGCTGCTATGGCGTCTGCTAGGTCTTCGCGTGCTTGTTTCAGCCAGCTCATGGATTGCCCAGTGGTAGTGCGAGTAGAGCATCTAGGTCGTAGGTAGCGTCGCGTACGGTCGTGACAGCAGTGTGGATGCGATAGCTCCCGCCGTCTCGCCCGTGGGGCTGATACGGCCTGCCGCCGCCAATAGCAGCGACCGTGAAGACTTCGCCACGGTAGATGATCATGTCTCCCGCGGTCGGTACACGCCGCCCAGGAAGAAAAAAACCGTCGTAGAAGTCGTCAAAGAACTCGTCGTAGAAGTCGGAGGATGACAGGTCGGCCGCGTCGATGATGAAATCACTCACTCGGGTCGTGGTAATCAGTTCACCGTTGTCCGTCTCGACTCGCGTGTCGCCGCGGGTCATGGGGATCTCGATGCGGATGGGTCCATCTTGCCCGATGATGACGTACGAGCTCAGCACGGCATACGATTGCCTGCGGCGTCGACGTAGCATTTGCTCAGCGCGGTCCAGTCT
>CAKQNH010000749.1 GCA_934255105.1 uncultured Pirellulaceae bacterium | reverse complement strand
CAGGTCCTCGGCGGGCATGAAGCTCAGGATGGCATCGGCCAGCGAGCTCTTGCCAGCGGCGGACGAGGACTGAATCACCAGTCCCAGCGGTTTATCGAGCAGTCGACTGGTAGCGGCCAAGTATCCGACCAGCTTACCGGTGCGCTCACCGACGATGCCACAGGCCTCGAAGTCGTCGAGGATGCGATCGAGTAGATTTTCAGACTTCAGTAGTTCGAGCGCAGCGGTCCGCTCTGCATTGCTGACGGGCGGGACGCTAGCGGTGGGTGCTTTGGCCTGTTGTTCGTGTTGCAGTTCTTCGAGCTTAAGTAGGACTTGTCCCAGGTCGCTGCGCAATTCTGCTTCGGCTGCGCCCGTCTCCTGGGCGGCTTCGGCCAGAAAGCTGCGGCGGCTGCGCGCATGATAAAGGTCGAAGCTGTCGACGTGCAACAGGTCGCTGCGCGTGTTGAAGAGCATCACGTTGACTTTCATGACGCCTGGTACTGTGTTGCGCTCCAGGCCACGAATCCGCCAGCGACGCGTTTCAATGGTAATGGTTGTTTCCGTGTCGGTGCTGACGACGTCGAGGCTAGGGTGGGCTGCTGGAACTGGTGAGGCTTGTGGAGTTCGCATGGCAGGAACGTGTGTGGGATCGTCGGCTGGCTCGGTGACTGGTTCAGCGGCTGCTAAGTCGGCGGCGGGGCCGATGCTCGCGCCACTTTGCCAGCCAGCGGCGCGAATGAGTTTACCCAGTGGATCGGGCGAGTGCTCGTTGGCGATAGCCCAACTGTTAGCCGTGTGATCGGCAGGGAAGTTAATGCAATGAATTTCGCAGTTGGTAAAGACTTGGCAGTCGATGTCGGGCGCTGCCAGTAGCACGCGCTTGAGTTGCTTTGCATCGGCCAGAGTTAATTGATAGTCGACGGTACATATAACATTGGTGTGACCGGCCGCGTAGAACGTCCAGGCATCGAGGACAGTAGTAGTCACGATCCACTCGTCGAACAGCTGAATAGCCTGTGCATTGAAGATGCCTCGGCCGATGTATTGCTCGATCGGACCGTCGCCATTGAGGTCGACGCGCCGTCCGTAGATGCCGCCAATTTGACCAGTTGTTGAGTGCAGTGGGACTGTGACCATGCCGCGAAAGTGTTCACGTCCGTTGTCGCGATAGACGCCGAGCGACTCGAGTTGTTTGCGAATGGCAGCGCCAAGCTTGAGGGTGCGTTTGGGAATATGATTGCCCAAGCTGCGGTCAGCGAATCCAATGGGAAGTGCTGGGCAGTATAGCGCATGACGCTTGAGGTACTCGATTGCTTTGGGGCTGGCTGGCAGGCAACAAGCGTAGTAGTCGCAGACTGTGGCTAGCGGACCTGCTTGTAGTTGTTCGATGAATTGACTGTTCATAGTACTGGAATTCCTGTTAGGTCGGCGCAGACCGCTAGCGGTAACGCTGGGGTGCGCTTTTGAAAAACGGGGAAAGAAGACGACGAGATGCGATGCGGAAACTGAGCCCAACCACAACACGCAACCTAAAAGAACTCAAGCCTGAAGCCTTCCGTGCGGCCTGTCCGCTCTACGCGCGATTCCTCTAGTCTGCTGGTTGTTGTCTTTGGATATTGGAGCAGACTATAGGAATGCGGCGTAGCAGCGGGGCCGTCAAGCGGTAATCCGGCTTTGTGGCCAGGTTTGGCAGAAATGGCTTCGTGCGTGGGAAGCTAACTGTCCCAGATTGACGTGTGCGTTGCGGGCGTGTGCATTTCGGGCCAAAGGCCCAGCCGTTTTTCCAGCCCAGCCTGCAAGGCTGGGTGTGAAGCGAGCGGGGCTGGTAGGGCTGTAAGCCCGGCAGATTACTCACATCTGTTGGGCCGTTGGCCCGAAGAGACGTTCGTTGGCCTGATTCCCCCGGCCTTCAGCCGGGGCTGGATAATCTGCCGGACCTTCGGCCCTAAATACAAGGCTCATGCACTTGGATGCACGCAGACTGCTGAAAGACTCTCCCAAGCTGAAGGTGACGCAGGTGCTGGCGCGATATCGCTGGCAAGCCAGATTGGCGGAGCAGGGATACTCGGACAAGCAGCTCGGCGAGATCTCGCGCGTGCTGAACGTGATCACCGCTTGTCGCACGGGCAAGCTGGGGAGTCACTTGTTTACCTGTCGTAGCTGCCAGCGGACCGTGCTGGGACTCGACAAGTGCGGCAATCGCCACTGCACGAGCTGCAGTGAGGCGCGGCGGAACCAGTGGCGGAGCGACCTCACCGAGTGGAGCTTGGCGTGCGACTACTGGCATTGCGTATTCACGCTGGCGCATGAGCTCAATCCCCTGATGCGCACCAATCCACGCGAGACCTACAAGCTGCTGCTGAGCTGCGTGCGCGAAACGCTGACCCGTAGGCTGGGCAGGCAGATGGATTGCAAGCCAGGCATCGTCATGACGCTGCACACCTGGGGGCAGCTCATGAATGCCCATATCCACGTGCATGTGATCGTAACCGCAGGGGGACTGTCCAGCGATGGACAGCGGTGGGTACCCATTCCCGCTGGCCACCCCGTCATGGATGAAGTCTCGCTGGCGGCGGACTTCAAGCAGATGTACCTCAGACGTCTGCGCTTTCGCTTACGCCGCGATGCGCTGCGTTGGCCCGGCCAAATTGATACCGACCAGAGCGACGCACCATCCTCACCAGCCGCAGCGGATTGGCTCGACTCCGAGGTAGCCAGCACAGACTGCCTCGAATCGAAAGCGGAACCTGCGGTTGTTGATGAACTGGCAGATGAAGTAGCCGCAGTGGCCAAGCCGAACAAGCTTGGTCGATCACCTGTGCGCGAGTTGACGGCTGATGAG
>CAKQNH010000748.1 GCA_934255105.1 uncultured Pirellulaceae bacterium | reverse complement strand
ATGTGGCCGTGGCGCGACTGGGTTGTGAAAGCCTTCAATCAGAACTTGCCCTACGACGATTTCATTGTGAACCAAATCGCCGGAGACCTTTTGCCGTCAGCGACCACCGACCAGATTTTGGCGACGGCATTCAATAGAAACCATCGCCAAACCAACGAAGGTGGGAGCGTTGAAGAGGAGTTTCGTAGCGAATATGTAGCCGACCGAGTCAACACATTCGGTGCCGCCTTCTTAGGCTTGACTCTGGAATGCTGCCGCTGTCACGATCACAAGTATGATCCACTGACGCAGCGGGAATACTACCAGTTCTCGGCGTTTTTCAACAATATCGACGAGTCGGGGTTGTATTCACACTTCACTGAAGCGACCCCCACGCCGACTCTATTGCTGGCCAGCGATAGCCAGCAGGGCGAGCTGGATAGCCTCAATGCCCAGATCGCACAAGCCGAGCGGCAGGTGGACGCGTGGCGTCCCGAACCGTCCGAGTTTGAAGCTTGGCAAGCCACATTGCGATCCTCCTTGAGCAAGGCTGCTTCAGCGCCACCTGAGGTGCCACCAAAGCCAGCGATAGAGCCAGAGCCAGCGGCATCAGCTCGAGAGTCGACCGATCCCGAGGTGGCCAGCTCAATCGCTTTGGCCGAGTTGCTACAGCGTTCCCTGAGTGATTCACTCGTAGGTGACTTCCCGCTCGACAGCATCGACGCAGGCAAGCTATTAAATCGCGTTGACCAGCAGTGGAGCGGCGCGACCATGGAAGGGCCAGAACTGATAGCGGGTCGAGTTGGCCAAGGGTTGCGATTGAGCGGCGAAAACAATGTGTCGCTCAAAACGGGTAGCGATTTCACTCGCGATCAACCCTTTACCATAGCTCTCTGGCTCAAAGTTCCCGAGCGTTTCGAACGCGCGGTGGTCTTCCATCGCTCGCAGGCCTGGACCGACTCAGGCAGTCGCGGCTACGAACTGCTAATCGAGGATGGGCGATTGAGCGCTGGGGTCATACACTTCTGGCCTGGTAACGCACTTCGCATCGGCTGTATCGATGAACTCCCCCTGGACCGCTGGGTGCACGTGGCCATGCGCTATGATGGATCGAGCCGCGCGGCAGGGTTGAGCCTATTCGTCGACGGGCAACCAGCGGCAACGGAAGTTGTCCGCGACTGTTTAACTAAACACATCATCGGCGGCGATGGAGTCGACGGGGCTGCCACGCTGGACTTGAGCTTTGGCCAGCGCTTCCGCGACCGCGGATTCAAAGAGGGGCAGATTGACGAGCTCAAAATCTACACGCGTGCTTTGAGTGAACTGGAATTGAAAGCGCTCCCCGTTCGCGACGTTTCGTCTGAGGGCTTGGTAGATATGTTGCTGAGCGTCAACCGAGAGACTTTGCTCGACTACTTTGCCCATCGCCATCCTGGGCGGATCGAGCTCACAGAGGCCTTGCAACAACTGCGGCAGCGTCGTAGCAAACTGTCGGATCCGTTGCCCGAAATTATGGTCATGCGCGAACAGCCGATTCCAAGACCAACCTATTTGTTGCTGCGTGGAGCGTACGACGCGCCTGGTGAGCGGGTTGAACGCTTGCTGCTCGCGAGTATTTTCCCAACGCAGCTTCCGGCGAAGCCTTCGCGATTGGATCTGGCGCAGTGGTTGGTCGATCCTGGCCATCCATTGACGGCGCGTGTCGCCGTCAATCGCTTTTGGCAATCGCTCTTCGGCCTAGGCCTAGTCAGCACCCCGGAAGATTTCGGTCTGCAGGGAGCGTCGCCCTCGCATCCCGCACTGCTGGACTGGCTAGCCGTCGAATTCGTAGAGTCAGGCTGGGATGTCAAGCGCTTGGTGAAGTCGATCGTCATGTCCGCCACCTATCGGCAAAGCTCCGATCCAACACGCATGCTGATTGAACAGGATCCTGAGAATCAGATGCTGGCCCGCGGGCCAGCGAACCGCTTGTCGGCGGAGATGATCCGCGACACGGCTCTAGCCGCTAGTGGCCTGTTAGTGGAAACGCTGGGAGGTGCGTCTGTCAAACCCTACCAGCCACCTGGTTTGTGGGAGGAGAAGTCGGGTGAGGCGTACCATCGAGACGAACAAGCCGGCAGCCACCGGCGCAGCTTATATACCTACTGGAAGCGCACATCGCCGCCACCCGCCATGATGACCCTGGATGCGAGCAATCGCGAGGTGTGCGTGGTGCGACGTCAAGTTACTATGACTCCGCTGCAAACGTTGGTCTTGCTGAATGATCCTCAGTATGTTGAGGCCGCGCGGGGCTTGGCCCAGCGCGCCATGCTGGCCAGCGATGATGACACATCGCGGGCCACATTTATTTTTCGCGCGTTGACTGGACGCATCCCCTCGGCAGCGGAATTGAGCATTCTGTTGAGCATGGCCCAAGAGCAAATGGGGATCTTGGCCACAGACGTAGCGGGGCGCGACCAATGGCTGTCCATCGGCGACCACCGACCCGCTGTAGATATCGATCGCGGGCAATTGGCTGCGTGGAGTGTCGTGGCCGGCGGTTTGATGAGTTTCGATGAAACAGTCATGAAGAGGTAGCCATGCAGTACGACTTGGGATTTGATCGCCAGGACTTTGGAAGCCGTTTGACTCGCCGTCACTTCTTCGCGCGCAGTAGCTTGGGGCTGGGCACCGTGGCGCTAGCCGGACTATTTGCTGACGAGCTACACTCTACCGCTGCGGCCAGCGATGCGCTGGCCGCGCGAGAGTTAGCCGCGAAAGCAGACGCAGGTTTAGCGCTGGATGGAGGTGGAGTCCTGCCCGCTTACCACCATCGGCCGCGCGCCAAGCGGATCGTCTATCTGTTTATGAG
>CAKQNH010000747.1 GCA_934255105.1 uncultured Pirellulaceae bacterium | reverse complement strand
GCGGGTGGCGAAGTGGGTAAGACTGTGGGGAAAAAAACGCGGTACGCGAATGAGCGGCTGGTGGGTCGTCGGCAGCGTCAGCGAAGCGGCCTTCTTTGGCGCGCTGTTCATTCTTGGAATTGTATCATTGACCATCGTGGTCTCGTCGCAAGTCTTCATGTCCGACACGACATTTCTACCAACTATCGGCTTTGGGTTTTGGTTGCTGGTTATAGCGGCCAGCTCATTCATGGTGATTGGGCTGACCGCTTTCATCCTCCAGGTCTCGCAAACGCTGGCGTCGCCCGAACAACGCTCGGTACTGGTAGATAAAGCAAAGCGTGAGCACCGCCGCCGGGCGGCAGGTAACGAACCGGCAGACCTAGCCAACCTACCCAGTCTACGCGCTTTAATGGATAGCCCAGGCATAAAGCTAGCATATCGGCTAGCCATTCAGCGTGGAGAGACGACGGCGCTCGTGCTGAGCAGTCTATTTTCGATCGCTTGGAATGCGATGCTGGCCGTGTTGGCCGTGATTGCGGTGGAGAATCACCTGCACGGCCGACCCGATTGGTTCCTGACTGTCCTGCTCGTCCCGTTTTCAATTATCAGTTTTTTTTCCACCCAGTGGTTCTTTCATATCTTTCGCCGCCAGAGCGGTATTGGTCCCACTGCAGTGGAAATAAGCGACCTGCCGCTGTTGCCAGGTGGGAGCTATCAAGTATATGTTTGTCAGTACGGGCGAGCCACTTTCGAATGGTATCGCATTACCCTGGTGAGCTACGAGGAGTCGACCTACCAACAGGGGACGGATATTCGCACGGAACGGGTCGAGACGCAGAGGATTCCGATTTGCGATACAGATTGCCAAACCAAGAGTTTAGCGGCTGATCCCGAAAACCCTCTAGAGATGGATTGCCAATTCCGGCTTCCATTTGATATGATGCATTCGTTCCAGGGGCGCCACAACGCTATCGTCTGGAAGATTGTCGTTGAAGGAGAAGTCAAAAAGTGGCCATCGTTCTGCCGAAGTTTCCCAGTCGTCGTTTTTCCACGCGGCGCAGTATAGCGGTTCGTTCAGAGCCAGCTCTCGGACTTCGTTTGCGCTCACTCCAACAAGGGCTCGAACCAGCCGAGGTGCTCGACTTTGAGTATTGCCTCAAACGCGTGACACCCGATATGGTCGATCGGCTGGAAGTTTCGGTAATGTGGTGTACCGAAGGCAAAGGTAGTGAAGACCTGGGAGTGCATTTGTTCGAGAGCGTCACGCGCGAGCAACTGGCCGCACGTCCACTGAACCTGCCACGTCAAGTTTCAACAGTGCTGCCGGCCTATCCGCTCAGCTATGAAGGGCGGCTGATGAAGATCCGCTGGTGCGTCCGCTTGCGACTGTATCTTAGCGACGGGCGAGAGATTACCGCAGAGCAGCCCTTCTATCTGGGTCACCTGACGCTTGAGGTCTAACCCTTTCGCGACGCGTTTTGTTCGTCCTGGCGAATTGGCTTGGATCGCTACCGCTGCTGGCAATATCTCAGCCGGCAGCACACCTGCTATAGACCCACCTGCCGGCGAAATCTTTGCCAGCAGCACCTTAGCTGACAATTCTCCAGCCGCACTGGCTGAGCGGTTTCACAACGCATTGAGATCGCGAGGCGCAATCGTTGGCCCTCACGGTTCGGGCAAATCGACCTTGCTCGAGCACTTGAAGCCGCTGCTTCGTGGCGAGCAAACCAGCTTGGTCCTGCGCCGCGGCCAGCGGCCATTTCGATCTGTTTGCAATACTGCATCACAATGGACGCAAGGTGGCGTGTTGATACTCGACGGCTTTGAACAGTTGTCGACTCTACAAGCAATTTGTGTATGCTGGATGGTTCGTCGCAATCGCATGGGCCTGTTGGCAACCTGTCACCGGCGCAGCCTGTGGCTGCCAACTTTGGTTGAAATCGCCCCCACCGCCGAACTCGTCCAGCAGTTGGTTATCCAGCGTTTGGCAGGTGACAAGCAAGTGTCTCAGGCGGACCGGCAGCGGTGGACCGACCTGAGTCTATTGCAGCAGTGGTTGGCCCAGGAGCAAGGGAGCGTGCGTGAAGTATTCATGCGGCTGTATGATTGTTACGAGGATTCCCGATCGACACAAACAGGATAAAGCGTGGCTAAACGACTGACCGTTATTATTTCCCAGTCCGCAATGCGGCACAGTCAAGCGACCGATGCGGAGGAACGGCTACTGACCGAACTGATAGTGGCCGCTGGCATCGACGCGACACTCGTCGGATCATTGGACGGCGTACAGCCCGATAGCACCGATTATTTATGCCTAAGTAGCTTTGGCAATCAAACGTTGGCCGTCGTTTCGTCGCTGAGCTTTGAACAGGTTGCCCAGCAGTGGGCGCGACTGCAATTGGGTGGAGAAGTTGTACGTATGGGACAAGCCAGCCAGACCAGGCAGCCGCGCGTGGTCTATTTCCCTCTATCGCTTGACACCGCTACCACCCTGGCTGAGCTGCGCCAGTTGCTGGTGGACCAATCGGTTAAGACCGTGGGGCTTATCATGCCGCTCGGCAAGACCGCTCGGGATAGCCCTCGCAGCCAGCCCCTAGCCAGTACACCAACACAGACAATCGTTGCTAAGCCAGGCGACTCCTACGCTGCGTCACCAAGGGCCGCCTCACTGCCGCTGCCATCGCAAGTGCCCCCGCCTAATGACGCGCAGGCCGAGATCGACCAGCAGTGGCCCAGTCTAGATCGCTTGGTTGATGAGCTCGATGCACTCGATTTGTAAGGCGTTGAAATAATAAGCAACCGTTCTCGGATGCTATAGTCGTTGATCGCTCCGCCGATCAAATGCTATAGTCGTTGATCGCTCCGCCGATCAAATGCTCGGACCTCTAG
>CAKQNH010000746.1 GCA_934255105.1 uncultured Pirellulaceae bacterium | reverse complement strand
GTCTCCCAGTATCCAAACGTCGCCCCGCCGACGGTACTGGTGCGCGCCAGCTATCCGGGTGCAACTCCGCAAGTCATCGCCGATACCGTGGCCACGCCGATCGAACAAGAGATGAATGGCGTGGACGACATGCTCTACATGGAGTCCTCATCCAGCTCCGACGGGACGATGCTGCTTACCGTTACGTTCAAACTGGGCACCAACCTGGATGATGCACAAGTCCTAGTGCAAAACCGTGTGGCTATTGCCGAATCCCGATTGCCCGAACAGGTCCGGCAAATCGGCGTCACCACCACCAAGCAGATCCCCGACATGCTGATGGTGGTCCACCTGAATTCGCCCGACCAAAGCCGCGATCAGCTCTACATCAGCAACTTCGCCTACCTGCGAGTTCGCGATGCGCTGATGCGTCTAGACGGAGTGGGTGAAATCCGCATCGCCGGTGGCAATGAATACGCCATGCGAATCTGGTTGAACATCGAACAGATGACGCACGTGGATTTGACCGCTGGAGAAATTGTCCAAGCCATCCGCGGCCAAAACGTGCAGGTGGCGGCCGGAGTCCTGGGGCAGCCCCCCATCGACCAAAGCACTGATTTCCAATTGAACGTGACCACTCAGGGGCGCTTGATCGAGGAGGAGGAGTTCGGCAATATCATCGTCAAACGTGGCGAGGATGGCCGTGTGACTCGCCTCCGCGACGTGGCCCGCATCGAACTCGGCGCACAGGATTACTCGCGTCTGAGCTACTTGGACGGCAAGTCGGCGATCGCCGTCCTGGTCTACCAACGCCCTGGAACCAACGCCGTTGAAACGGCCACCGAAGTCAAACAAACGATGCTCGATATGGCCCAGGAATTCCCCGAGGGGATCGGCTACGAGATCGCTTACAACCCAACCGACTACGTCGAAGAGTCGATCAACGAAGTCATCGTGACTCTATTCTTAACCACCATCTTCGTGGTGCTGACGGTATTCCTGTTTTTACACGGCTGGCGGCCGACGATCATTCCCGTAATTGCCATTCCCATCTCGCTGATCGGTACCTTTGCCGTCATGCAATCGCTGGGGGTCACGCTCAACACTCTCTCGCTCTTCGGGCTGGTGTTAGCGATTGGGATCGTAGTCGACGATGCCATTGTAGTGGTGGAAAATGTCGAGCGGCTGATCGCCGACGGCATGGATCCGCGGGCCGCCACACACAAGGCTATGGACGAAGTCGGTTCAGCTTTGATCGCGACCACTTTGGTGCTGGTCGCCGTGTTTGTACCCACGGTCTTCGTCCCCGGCATCAGCGGGCAGTTCTATCAGCAGTTTGCGCTGACGATCTCAATTTCCACGGTCATCTCGACCTTCGTTTCACTCACGCTCAGCCCCGCGTTGTGCGCGCTGTTGTTGAAGCCCAAGGGTGCAGCCCTCGGCCGCTTTTCGCGCGTGGGCGATTTCCTGTTCGGTTGGTTTTTCAAACTGTTTAATCGAACGTTTGATTTTACCAGCAACATCTACGCGGGCATTATCGGCCGCATCGTGCGCAAGTCGAGTTTGTCGATCGTAGTCTACGTGGCGATGTTGATTTGCACTGGACTGAGCTTTGGCTTGGTCCCCACGGGCTTCATCCCCGACCAAGATCAGGGGTACATAATCGTCAGCATCAATCTGCCCGACGGCGCATCGCTGGCGCGGACCGATGCGGTCACACGCCGCGTAGCCGAGATCGGCGGGAAGATTGACGGAGTGGCCCACGCGGTGGGTATCGCTGGGCTTTCCGGATCGACGTTTACGATCAGCCCCAATGCTGCGGTTACCTTCCTGCCGCTGGACGATGCCAAGGAGCGAGCCGCGCGTGGTCGCGGAGTGCATGTGATCGCGGATGAGCTGCGTAGCGAAGTGGCCAAGATCAACGAGGCACAAGTGCTGATTATCCCTCCGGCACCGATCCGTGGCATCGGTCGCGGTGGCGGTTTCAAGATGTATGTGCAGGATCGCGGCGGTGCCGGCGTCGAGACGCTCAACGAAGTGACTCTGGCCATGCTCGATGCGGCCAACGCGCAGCCAGGTATCAGACAGGCTTTCACCAATCTGCACATGAACGTGCCGCAAGTCTACGCCGATGTCGATCGCATCAAGGCACAGATGCTCGACATCCCCGTCAGCAACGTATTCGAAGCGCTGCAAGTCTATCTGGGATCGGTGTATGTCAACGACTTTAACTTTCTCGGGCGAACCTATCGTGTGACGGCACAAGCGGAACCCGAATTCCGCAATGAGCCGAGCGATATTTTGAAAATCCGCACCCGCAGCGCACGCGGCGCAACGGTATCGCTCGGCTCAGTGCTCGATGTGAAGATGATCGCTGGACCCGATCGCTTGGTGCGTTTCAATCTCTATCCCGCAGCCGACATCAACGGATCCACCGTACCGGGCTTCAGTTCGGGCCAGTCGCTGGCGACCATGGAGAAGTTGGCGGCTGAGCACCTGCCTGCCGGTTTCGGCTATGAATGGACCGACATCGCGTTCCAAGAGAAGCAGGCGGGCAATACGATTCTGTTTCTGTTTCCACTAGCCGTACTATTTGTCTTCTTGGCCTTGGCAGCTCAATATGAAAGTTGGCTGTTACCGCTGGCTATTATCCTGATTGTGCCGCTATGTTTGTTGTTCGCGATCATCGGCATTTGGTTCCGCGGCATGGACAACAACGTGCTGACACAGATCGGCTTCATCGTCCTAGTTGGCTTGGCCTGTAAGAATGCGATTTTGATTGTTGAATTCGCCAAAGCCGAAGAGGATGCGGGCAAGGATCGCTTTCAAGCGGCCGTGGACGCTTGTCGTTTGCGTCTGCGACCGATTCTGATGACCGCCTTCTCGTTCATTCTCGG
>CAKQNH010000745.1 GCA_934255105.1 uncultured Pirellulaceae bacterium | reverse complement strand
TGAGGCGCAGTTCGCCCTCGTCCTTGACTCGTCCATTCTCGATCGGCAAGCCTAGGAACCAATTCCCGTCACCCTGATCGTGCCAGCCCATGTGGTCATTGTGATGAGTCACGTCGGCTGGGTCCGGCTCGGGCAAGGGGCGCGGCAGAGTTCCGTCGGGAACACCGCAAATCGCCTCGGCTTCTGACAGGTACTCTTCGACCTTGGCCTTGAAAGCCGGCAGGCCCATGTTGTGAATCGTATACTTCAGTCGAGCTTGACTGCGATCCGAACGGTCGCCGAAATCGCGCTGAACCAAGATGATGGCGGTTATGATGGGCAGCAAGTGTTCGGTCTTGACGAACGTCAGTCGCTTGGCCAGCGCGGGGAAGCAATTTGCTTTGCTCGGCGTGGTTCCCATCCCGCCGCCAGGCAGAATATTGAAGCCGATGAGCTTATCCCCTTCGGTAACGCCCAGCAGTCCCAGGTCGTTGTCATAGACATCGATGCAATTATCTTCGCACAATGCCAGGCCGATCTTGAACTTCCTAGGGAGGTAGGCCTTGCCGTAGATTGGATCCGGTTCTGCCTCGGCCGGTGGTCCGACGACCTGTTCACTTTTGCCGGAGATCGGATCTTTGACCCAAATCTCGTGGTAGGCCTTGGTCTTGGGACGCACGTGTACAGCGATTTCGTCGGCCAACTGTTGCAGTTGGTCGCGCAGACCGTTTTGCCGCAACGGAGCCGGGCAGCAGCACACGTTCCGAGTCACATCGCCGCAGGCGGATTGTGTCGAAAGCTCGATTTCGTTGATGCGGTGAATCACACCCCACAGGTTGTTCTTGACCACGCCGTGGAGTTGGATGCTTTGCCGAGTGGTGATGCGGATTGTCCCATTGCCGAGCTCGTCGGCGATGTCGAGTTCCCCTAAGAACTGCGCAGCGGTCATCTTCCCGCCCGGAATGCGATTGCGAACCATGAATGAGTAGGCTCTGCCCAGACCCTCTTTGCGTCGCTCTTTGCGCAGATCCCGGTCATCCTGCTGGTAGGTACCGTGGAACTTCAGCAGTTTTGTGGTCTCGTCGACCACATGGTCGGTAGTCTGGTCGGCGAGCTCCGCCACGATCGCTCCGCGCAGACCTATGCTGGCCTCTTTGATGTGTTCAACTTTGGACTTTTCTGCGGACTTATCTACGGGCTTTTCTGGTCCACTTGGCTTTTCCGACTTGGCGGCCTTTTCCGGCTCTGCGTTAGACATCGACAACTTTCCTCAAACGGATTCCGACTGGCTTTTGTAAAACGGTATAAAACCTGCACAGTCGCAGTATGTTTGTAAGTCGAGATGCCTATACTGTCAAGCTCGACTGGCCTGCCAGTCGAGGCTGCGCGAACGTATTTTGGCCTGCGAAGACCCGTTGGCGGGGGCTACTCAATTTTCAGCGGAAACGCTTCATTATCGTCGGTTTGGCTACGCAGAATGTCGACCAGCTCGCGCACGCGTTCCGGCTCTTGGGCGGCTAAGTCTTGGGACTCGTGGATGTCCTTGGCAATATTGTAGAGCTCCCAATCGCCTTGGGTCTTTTTCTTCAGGTCTGTGCGAACCAGTTTGTAGTCGCCAGCGCGAACTGCAACCTGGCCACCATACTCGGGGAAGACCCACACCCTCGGCTTGCGCACCTCGGGTGCCGATGAATCCTGCAGCAGCGGTGCCAAGTTGACTCCATCCAAGTTCTCTGGAGTGGCAGCACCTGCGATCGCGCACAGCGTCGGAAAGTAATCGGGGAAGTAGCACGGGAAGTCGCTAGTGGTGCCAGCCTTAATGTGGCCCGGCCAACGCACAATGCAAGGCACCCGGATGCCCCCCTCATACACGCTCCCTTTGAGACCACGCAGGCCTGCAACGCTATTGAAGAAGGTCGCATCGACACCACCGATTCCAAAGTCCGGATCGCTCGGATGTGTGTGCGTTGTGCCATTGTCGCTCGCAAAGATCACCAGCGTATTGTCCGCCAAGCCAAGCTCATCCAAAGTCGCTAAAACTTTGCCGACATGGTCGTCCAGCGAGGTGATCATGGCCGCGTAGCCGGCGTGCGGGCGCGGATGGGGTAGGTAGCCGCTCTGCCCGCGATACGGCCGGTCGTCCCATTGCTCCGGATACGTTTCGACAATCGCCTTGGGAGGCTGCATGGCTACGTGTGGTTCGATGAAGGGTAGATATAAGAAGAACGGCCCTGGCTGGTGTTGATGCACGAATTTGAGTGCTTCTGCGACGATCAGGTCTGACGAATAATTCTCGTCGAACCAATCCTCCATCCGCACTTCGCCTTCCGGTTGCTTCTGGCTGCCCGGTATGGGATGGTGATTGATAGTCAACAGTTCATCGTTGCGCCACAGATAGGGTGGATAGTAGCTGTGCGCGACCGATTGGCAGTTGTAACCGAAGAACAGATCGAAGCCCTGTTTATTAGGTGCACCCGTGCTGGACACAGGTCCCAGCCCCCACTTGCCCATCGCGCCGGTGGCGTAGCCCGCCTCCTTGAGCGCTTTGGCTAGAGTGATCGTTCCCGCCGCCAGCGGAAATTGGCCGACCTCCTCTGGTGGAGCTTGGCCGCGTCCCATTTGACGGTTGCCTCGCACCTGCGCATGGCCGGTATGAAGGCCAGTCATCAACGTACACCGCGCCGGCGCACAAACCGGTGCGCCGGAGTAGTGCTGCGTCAAACGCAAACCCTGCGCGGCCAAGCGATCGATGTTAGGCGTGCGGATTTTGGTCTGACCATAGCAACCCAGTTCGCCGTAACCCAAATCGTCGGCCAGGATCAATACGATATTCGGCGAGGCCGCCACGGCGAGCCCGTTAAAAATAACCGTTTGGCTAGAGGTGCTCAGCCATACACACAGTAGCAC
>CAKQNH010000744.1 GCA_934255105.1 uncultured Pirellulaceae bacterium | reverse complement strand
ACAGACCGACACCTGTCGGTTGAGTTTGATGAAGCGCGAAAAGCTCCTGAAAATGTGCGCAAGTGGCTTTACCGCCTCTTTACGCAGTCCCATGCGTCTAACGGTCTGGACTATGACATTGTCCAGCAAATGCGGACGTCCGACCGCTCATCTGCGAGAGAAGGTCTTGCGCGTGGCTTAGTTGATGCAAATCATGAAAAATTCGACGACGCGATAGTAGAGTGGTCGGGGATAGAGGACGATCATACCATTCGCCAAATCCTGCTTGAGGGTATGGCTCGTCGGTCCGACAGCAACGAAATTATGTTCGAGCTAGCCAACAAGGCTTATGATACTTCAACCTCGATGCAGCTTCGCAGCAGCATAGTGGCCGCATCGGCGGGGACGAGGCTTTATGCGGAGATAAAGCGGCGAGAAATTGCAGCTGGAAACGAGGCGCAAAGCACATTCAATTTCGAGCCTGGCTCACAACCGCAATTCGTGATCGGAGATAAAGTGCAGATGAGCAATCTTAATGTAGGCGGAAACCTTAACGCCCAGAACGTGGCGGTTGGCGACATGCTGAACAGTGCCAACGATGCCGTGCAACACATGTCCGTCGAGCAGAACTCCGATAAGGAAGTCCTGTCTAAGGTGATGGAACTCCTGCAGGCAAATTTCGCGGCTTCGGAGTCATCCAAACCCGTGTTAGCTGCTATTGAGGCCGCTGCAAAAGTGCCCACTCCGGAAAATAAGAGAAGCCTTCTGAACTCCTTCAAAGCCTTAGCAAGTGGCGGAGCGACCGCCGCCTCTGCAGGTGGCGGAATCGCATCAATAATCCAGCTCTTATCAACCTGGGCTGGCTAAAGGCGACGATACAGCGCGACCCCGTTCTCGCGCCCGCGCTTCACATGCTGGGCCGCAAAAAAGCTGGCAACCGCCTCCACCTTGTCAGCGGGCGCAATATTTCTAACGTCAATTCGGCGTGCGCATAGGTCAAACAGCCCAACGGCCGTGGAAAGGCTAACTTGCTCGCTAACGTCAAGTACGCCGGAAGTGATGGCGCTATCAATTTGAGCGAAACCGTACCGTGTCAGATTTTCGCACAACTGCTGATGGGTAACTTCAGAGGGTGAAACACCGAGCGAGTGCGCTATGCGTTCATGTAGTTCAAATAGCACGCAGTTCTCGGTCCATACGGTCATCGCTACGAGTCCGCCGGGCTTCAGCATGCTCGCGAGTTTGAGCGCACTTCGATAATTGTCCCAGAAATAGTACGCACTCTGCCTGCAATTTATTAGATCGTAGCTGCGGTCTGGGTTGAAGTCCTCGAACCCTATGGGAACGAATCGATAATCGAAATCCAGTAGTAGGTCTGGCTCAGTCGTCTGAGGGTCAATCAAGTCTACGCTAAATCTCCGGCCATTTGTGAGATGCCGCAAAAGAAAGGACGCATTCGCACCATCGCCAACTCCCACTTCAAGCCAGTCCACGTATCCAATTTTCAATTCCGCCAGCAGCTGCCCAGCTAAGGCATCGCGGTCGGCCGTTCCTCGGGCAATGGCTTTTACGGGAGCGAGTGCGTCAACTATCTTACCAAACATCTTATTAGCGAACTCTCTTGGTAATCTCTGCGACGGCGGCTTCTATTGCGGTGGGTTGTGACGCGTCCAAGACGATGGATCGCAAGCCGAGCTCCGCGATAATCGCCGGGATTTTCAGCGCCACCTCAGCTCGCATCTCGGGTGTTTCGTGTGTTGCAGTAGTGTTCGCAAACGCAGCTGAAATCTGCAGCTCGATGACAAGATCAAGTCGCGTGGCAGCAAGACATGCGATTTCTTCCAGAGCGAGCAGTTGCTCAGCGGTAGTAAGATTGAGTACGCGGGTGTATGCCAGTGCATCAACGATGCAACGGTCCAATACGACGAGTAGAGCATCGGCCATACGCTCTCTCCTCAGATGCTCATGAAAAATTGCGAAGATCGTCTCCGATGTGGAGCTTGCTCCCACCGGCACGCCCTTGGCCCGGACACTGTCTCCAAGTCCCGACTGCAAACTCAAATTGATGAGATGCTTGTCGCGGAGCTCATCTACTAACCGACGACAAAAGGTTGATTTGCCTACCCCCTGTGCGCCGGTTACCGCGACAAATACAGGCCTACTGCCCTTTGGCATCATGTGACCATCCTCCACCCCGTCGAATGGATGCCTTATGTCAAAGTCCATGGCAAGCTTAAGGGAGCTCCCGTCAGATGATCTTCTACCGAGTTCGATCCAAAAGATTTGGTCATGGTTCTGGAGGAACTTATCAGTAGCGATATGTCACGATCCGGCTGGCATCACATCAGGCTCCGGCAAAGTCAGACGACCCTTTTGGGATAACAATATGCCTCCCTATGTACTGACGTCTGCGAGCTTCTCGCGAGCGCCACAGGCCAACAGTCCGGTTCCGGCCGCGTTTCCGCTGAAAGCGGTAATGCGACACGGGCGGCCGCCAAGCAATTTCCTAGAAACGTACACGCACCTGATCAACGCCGGAGCGTCTGCGGCTTTCGAAGTTTCAAGACATGTTCAGACATAGAACTTGAACGGCTGTCGTTTCTCGCCCTTGGCAGACCCCATTGTCAGAACATCGCCGACCATCTTCGCAAAGCGAACCGTGACTGGCAGCCCGTCGTTGAAGTTGCACGAGTTGTAGTTGATCTTGGTGAGACCCATGATGTCCTCCAGCACGGTGCTGATTTTCGGCTTGGATTTCTTGGACCGCATCACCGTGATGTGCAGCGGATTGGGCGTCTCGGGCCCAATGTAGGTGTCGAGTTGCGGCACGTAGCCTGTCGTCCACAGATACGCCGTCTGATCGTCGAGCAAGAGCGCTGTGCCGCGCAGCACCGGATAGTCGCCTGTC
>CAKQNH010000743.1 GCA_934255105.1 uncultured Pirellulaceae bacterium | reverse complement strand
CGACGACGAGAGTGAGGAAGACGAGGACCTCGAAGAAGACGCCGACTGGGAAGAGGTCGATGGCGAGGATGATGACCTCGACGAAGAGGATGACGAAGATGCGGATGCTTTGGACGATGATGAAGATGACGACGACTGGGACGACGACGACGACGATGATGATGATGATGACGACGAAGAAGAGTGGGATTGAGCCCAGTAGTCCTATGCTTGCATTGTCAAATCGCTAAGCTTGTTAGCAGGTGCGATGCGGCCAGCGGTCGAAAGCCTTGGCGACTTCCGCCACGTGTCTAGTCGATGTGGAAAGTCTTGGCGACCTCGGCTGCGTGCCTGTAGCTTGAACAACCGTCCCCAAGAGTGGGGTACTGCTTAGGGTAGGAGTTGAGCCATAATTGATTCGGATTGCAACCGACTTTTGGCATTCGATTGAAAGTTATCGCCGTGCTTGCCGGAGTAACCGTGTCATGTTTCTTGCTCAGCTACCTATTGGTGCTGGTGTTTGAAGCGGCGCGCATCTACCTCAAGTTCCCAGGGCGAAATGTACTGCTGGTAAGCGTATTGGTACTCGGATTGGTTGCCCATAGCCTGTTTATCTTTAACCAATTTACCCTACCTGCACCTGCCGGAACCCCCCCGCAGTTGCTGTCCAATTGGTTTCAGTGGGCTGTCTTGGGCGCGTGGGGGTTGGCCTTGGCGTGCCTGATCCTGACGATCCGCAACCCGAATGGGTCTATCGGGCTATTCTTGATTCCGCTTGTATTAACCCTCATCGGTCTGGGATTGCTGCTCCGCGGGGAACCGCCGTTTCATCCGCAGACCACAATCAACCTGTGGCGCATCATCCATGGAATTGGCCTGCTGGTCAGCACGATGTTCATCGCCCTGGGCTTGGCCTTCGGTTCGATGTATTTAATGCAGTCCTATCTGCTGAAGTCGCGTCGAAAGGTGCGCGCTCGCATCAAACTCCCCACGCTGGAGTTTCTGCAGTCGATGAATCGATTGAGCATCTTTGCTAGCCTGTGGGGGCTGGGTATTGGCTTGGTCTCAGGCATCGTGCTCAACTTCAATCGCGAAGGTCAGATAGCTTGGCTGAGCGGCGGGATCGTGTTCACATTCGCACTGTTTGTGTGGGTGCTGTTGGCGGCCATTTGGGAGTTGGCTTCTCGCGGGGCTCTCGGCGGCCGGCGCAGTGCTTACTTGGCGATCGCCAATTTCGTGTTTATGGTTTTGGTGTTGGCAGTGGTTCTCTACGGGTCGCATGGCCAACCCATGCAGGCGGCTGTGGGGACCTTTTTGCTGGAGACACGCGGGTGATGCACTGGTCTATGGTAGGCTGGAGCCACCACCACGCGCCATTGGATGTGCGAGAGAAGCTGGCTTTTTCTACCGAACAAGTCATCGACGCGCTGCGCAAATTTTGTACACAATATCCCGAAACCGAAGCCGTCTTGCTGAGCACCTGCAATCGCGTGGAGCTATATTGTGCCACGGCCAAGGCTGACCGACTGCCCAGCACGAGTGCCTTGGGCGATTTCGTCACCGGCTACCACGCGGTGCGTTTTGAGGAGGTGAGCCAACAATTGACATCGGCCAGTGGGGCCGACACACTCAAACACCTGTTCATGGTGGCAGCCAGTCTAGACAGCATGATTGTCGGCGAAGCCCAAATCCTATCGCAAGTCAAAGCGGCTTATGAACTGGCTTGCCGGGGCGAAACGGCTTGCACACTGATGCATCAGGCCTTTCAGCGGGCCACCGTGGTCGCTCGCCGCGTGGCCAACGAGACGCAGATCCATCGGCGGCGGATCAGCGTCCCCAGCGTGGCAGTGAGCGAAATCGCAGCGGACTTTTTCGAACGTTTCGATGACAAACGCATACTGCTGATCGGTGCGGGCGACATGGGCATGGAGACCCTGCGATACCTGATCGACGCCGGGGCCAAGTCGGTTCGGATTATCAACAGGAATCAGGATCGCGCGGTCGATTTGGCCAAGCAGTTCAAGGCGGAAGTCAGGCCCTGGGAACAACTCGATGAATGTCTGGCCGAATCGGACTTGATCGTGTCCACGACCAGTGCCAGCCAACCGATCATGACGCTGGAACGCTTCAAAGCGATTCGCAGCAAGCACGGTAGTCGCGCGGTATTAATTCTGGATCTGGCCGTACCGCGAGATTTTGAGCGGGCGATCGCCGATTTGTCGGACGTGTATCTGTACTCGGTCGATGACTTGCAGCAAGTGTGCGACCGCAATATTCAGGCTCGCCAACAGGAGTGGCCCAAAGCCGAACAGATTGTCGACGGCGAGATCCGCAAGTTTCTGAGCGAGAGTGTCTACCGCAGTTCGGTACCCACGATCAAAAAGCTACGTGAGCAGGCCGAAGGAGTACAACGGGATGAATTTCAACGCTTGGTGAACAAACTTGAGGCGCGCGGAGTCGATCCGCAGACCGTCAAGGACATCGACATCGCATTCGGCCGCTTGGTGAATAAAATACTCCACCCACCACTCACGGCTCTACGTGAAAATAGCGACAGCTCGCAACACGCTTCGATGATCGATGCCTTGCGCCGATTGTTTCAGATCAACGAATGAGTTTGGATGTCGCCATGTGTCGCCCTCCGGGCTTAGTGGTTCTTAACATCGGTCCGGTGGCTGACGCCACCGGCATGGATATGCCGCCCTCTGGGCTAGAGTGTCGCTGGGCTCTTGAATCTGAGGAATCAAAGCAGGAGCAAGTACAAGATATGCCGCCCTCTGGGCTAGAGTGTCGCTGGGCTAGCACATCGGCCTCTGGGCTAGTGTGTCGCTGGGGGCTAGCACATCGGCCTCTGGGATAGCGTGTCGCTGAGCTTGTTCGGCCTTCAGACAAAGCTTCGGATTCTGGCGATTGGCTAGAGC
>CAKQNH010000742.1 GCA_934255105.1 uncultured Pirellulaceae bacterium | reverse complement strand
GTGGGTAACAATGCGCGTCAATAGTCCCACGATTATAGACATTCTTCAACAACCGTCGTAGCCGAAGTCGCCAGACTTTGGACGGGCAGTTCCACCCTATACTTATTCCTTCTGCGCTTCGGCTTGCCCGAGGCCATTGCGACCATATTTGACCGCGACATACTCCTGCCACCCGCGAGCCAAAGACTGAGGCGGATTTTTCAGATCACAAGTTTCAAAGGCAAAGACTTGTTCACGATCCAATGCTATGGTCCACGCCTTAGATTTCTTGCTCGCCACAAACGCAGCCAACGGGATCGCGCGAAATTTAGAGTCGCTCGACTCGAGCACGCAGTAGATGATCTCCCCGGTCGTGTCGTTGATTCCCAGGTCCACGATCTTACCGAGTGGCTCCCCCGACTTGTCTTTCACCCCCTGCCCTACCAACTGCGAGAAGGTGCTCAATTTGTAATTTTTGGCATCGAACTTGTCCGCCGACTTCGCATCGGCCAGTTTATCCGACCAATAGATTTCTTCCTTCGCAGACGAATACACTTTGCTGACAAAGTCGCGATTGAATCCCTCGGCCGGTGCCCGCGAGAGCTTCTTCCAAAAATCAGAGTCGAGCTGGTTATTGGGAATGGAACTGCACCACGGTACTACAGCCTCGGACGTCTCAGACTGTCCTGGATGTTGCCAAGTGACCGTCAACAAGGCCACATGAGCAGTGTCTAGATCGAGCACCAACTCGTCGCATTGCGCACCTTGCTTCGACGCTCGCTGAAGCACTTGGCTGGCCAGCACTATCGTTTCACCGGCAGCCGGCTGCGCTGATTTGGTAGCCTCACCGTTCTGCGCTGTCGCATTTCCCGTCGGCGCACAGGCGATCAGAACGAACGCACTAAATAATAATTTTCGCATCGCACTCACTCATTTCGTTTTGAATACAGGTCGGAATTGTATTACGGTCCCCTACTCCACTCCCTCAGCACTCTGCGATTAGCGTACCGCCGGTTAAAAAGGGAGCCTTCTCCCGAACTGCCTATGTAAGCTATCCGCGGCTGCGCGATGATCAACCTGGCTGGTCGCTCCGCGATCGAGCATGCCTCCACCTTTCTTCACAAATGGGTCGCCAGAACGATATGCTGCGGATGCTGTGTAGAAAACTCAGCACTACTGTTACACTATCGAGCCCGTTAACTTTATGGCTTAGTTCGACATTTGCACTTTTGGTTTGCAATGTAGAACAATTGTCCCAATTGTTTGGGAGTGCAATTGTCCCAATTGTTTGGGAGTGCAATTGCCCAATTGCTTGAGACCTTGCGACTGATGTACGGGCGAAACAGTTGGGACAATTGTTCTACAATAGGCGACTTCGGCTACGACAGGGATAGCTGAGCCAGCGCTGAAACACTTGAATGCGTCATTTATGAACAACCCGACACAATCGGCACTTGGACTGGATTTTGGAACAGAGTCAGTGCGTGCGTTAATTGTGGATTTGAACGGTCGCGAATTGGCCTCGGCCGCGGTCCCTTACCTGCACCGGCAAATTACACAGCGGTTGCCAGGAACGCAGCGCGAACTACCAGCCAAGTTTGCTCTGCAGCACCCCACCGACTGGCTCCGGTCAGCCACGCAGGCTGTGGTCACAGCTCGTCAGCAAGCGGCGATTTCCGCCGATGCGATCATCGGCATCGGCGTTGATTTCACCAGTTGCACGGTGCTGCCCACGAAGCTCGACGGAACGCCGCTGTGTACTATCGAAGAATTCGCCCATGTTCCAATGGCCTGGGCCAAACTTTGGAAGCACCACGGCGCGCAGCAACAAGCGGATCGGCTCAACGAAGTTGCCCACGCGCGGAACGAATCTTTCTTGGATCGTTACGGCGGCACCATCAGCCTTGAGTGGCTGTTCCCTAAGCTGCTAGAGACCCTCGAATGTTCGCCAAACACCTATCGCGCCGCCGATGTGTTTATCGAAGCGGGCGACTGGATCGTCTGGCAGCTCACGGGCACTCCTGCCACTATCCCTCGTTCGACTTGCCAAGCGGGTTACAAAGCCCTGTGGAGCACCGCCGATGGCTATCCGAGCGAAGATTATTTTGACCAAGTGAATAGTGAGTTCCGCCATGTGGTGAGAGAAAAGCTAACGGGCAAACTGTTGCCGCCCGGGCAGTCTGCGGGCGGACTCGACGCGGTGTTCGCCAATCCTTTTGGCTTGCGATCTGGCACGCCAGTGAGCGCTGCGATCATCGACGCGCATGCGGGAGTTCCCGGAGCGGGGGCGGCCGAACCAGGTACGCTGGTTATGGTGCTCGGCACCAGCTCGTGCCATTTGGTCAACAGCCAATTCGAACGCCATGTCCCTGGCGTGGCGGGGGTCGTCCGCGACGGGATCCTGCCGGGCCTGTTCGGCTACGAAACGGGACAAGCCGCCGTGGGTGATGCGTTTGAATGGCTGCGACAGCTTACCGGGACCACCGACCTATCGCAGCTCGGTCGCGAAGCGCTGGCATTGCCCGCCGGTGCGGATGGCGTGCGCTGCGTCGATTGGTTTCACGGTTGTCGCACGCCGCTCATGAACGATCGACTGCGAGGTTCATTCACCGGCTTGCGGCTGCATCACCGCCCGGTGCACTTGTACCGCGCACTGTTGGAAGCGACGGCCATGGGTGTCAGATGGATTGTCGAAGCCCTGCGTGACGGCGGCGTACCCATCCACCAATTTATCGCCACCGGTGGCCTGCCCCATCACCATCCGCAACTAATTCAAGTCTACGCAGATGTGCTCGGTGAACCGATTCTGGTCCACCCCAGCCGCAACGGGCCCGCCTTGGGTGCCGCAGTGCTGGGTGCCTTGGCAGCCGGAGCGTTCGCTTCACCAAAAACCGCTATCGAAGCCATGAGCGCGCCGCCGCTGAAGAC
>CAKQNH010000741.1 GCA_934255105.1 uncultured Pirellulaceae bacterium | reverse complement strand
TCGTTGAGTTATTCACAGGGTTTCGGAGCGGCCGGCGCAATTATCGCGTTGATCGACGATATCACCCACGACGATTCGGAAACCGAACAAAATCTGCGTCAGCAAGCGATGCATGATGAGCTTACCGGACTTCCCAACCGTCGTTTTTTCTATGAGTATTTGGAGAATTTACTGAAGGATTTGAAACTGACCGGAGTGGGAGCCGATATTTGCTTCATCGACCTGGATGATTTCAAACCTGTAAACGACTACAGCGGACAAGCCACTGGAGACTGCTTGCTGCACGCGATGGCCGAACGCATACAAACGGTGCTCGGACCGCACGCATTCGTGAGCCGTTTTGGCAGCGATGAATTTGCGGCTGTGCTGGTAGACTGTGAAGCGGGTTCAGGTTTGGAGCTTTACGAAAGACTCAGGCAGGCACTCCGCGAACCGTTTCCCCTGAGCGAGGTCGAAGCGCAGATGACCGTCAGTATCGGTGTCGCTCGATTTCCAGAACATGGTTCGGAGATCGACAGCCTGATGCGCAGCGCTGACGCAGCCATGTATGCGGCGAAATCGTTGGGCAAGAATCGAGTGGTCCTGTTTAGTGATGAACTTCAAGCCGACATCACAGCTCGCCAACAAGTGCGTTCGAAATTGCGGCGAGCTCTGGACGATGGTGAGATTGAACTCTGGTTTCAACCCAAGGTCGATGCGGTTTCCCACGCTCTGGTGGGCTGCGAAGCGCTGGCACGTTGGAGAACTCCTGGCGGCAATTACATCCCACCAAACCATTTCATACCAGTGGCCGAGCAAACGGGGCTTATCTCTCGGCTCGGAAATAGAGTTTTCCAATTGGCAGCAGAGCAAGCGGTTTGCTGGCGGACCAACGGAATTGACACCCAGATTGCGGTAAATGTATCTCCCCTCCAATTGCGCCATCCAAGGTTTGTTGAGCAGTTGCAACAGATACTAGAGCAAACCACGGCAGAGCCAAACTGGTTCGAGCTGGAGATTACGGAAAACGCTGTCATGGAAGATGTGAGTCACGCAGCGGCCGTCATGAACGAGCTGACGCGACTTGGATTCCGTATCGCCATCGATGACTTTGGCACAGGCTATTCGTCGCTTAGCTATCTCAAGAATTTCAATATCCATACGCTCAAGATTGACCTCTCGTTTGTTCGCGATCTCATTTGCGACCAGCACTCAGATGCGATCGTTCGCTCGATTATTTCTTTAGGTACGGGGCTCGATTTGACCTTGGTGGCCGAAGGAGTGGAGACGGAGCAGCAAGCGAGTTTCTTACGCAATGCGGGGTGCGATATCTTGCAGGGCTACTTGATTGGCAAGCCCATGCCCTATCAGCAACTTGAGCACTGGCTGCATGCGCGCAGCACACCCGGCGGTATTGCTCGCGGCATTTCTGGCGTAGGCTCGTAACGAGCGCAGCGCTGTTACGGCATGTGCATTGCCGTTCGCCAGCGTAGCGCGGGCACTCGTGCCCGTGCTTGCTCTTCGCCGGTCTGATGAAATTATCATTGGCCAAGCTCTCTTGAAAACTCCACTCGCTGCATTTCGCCTTGACCAACTGAGTCAACGCACGACAACGCAGCGTCATGAAAACGTGCTTTGGTCTGCCGTAATAGCGCTGCGCTCGTTACGAGCCTACAGAAAATGCGCTGCGCCAGCTCGCGAGCCTACGGTTCGGATTGCCCGAGTACGACTGGCACGATGACCTTATGCCCTTCGCGGACAATTCCCAGACGAACGGTATCGCCTGGACTCTTGCGCTCAATATGCGTCAACAGGTCGTCGGCCGTGCGCACAGGTTGACCGTCGATGGACTGAATTAAATCAGCCGCCGAGGTATCGACCGAAGTCTGCTCGTAGCGATATCCTCCCTGTCGAAGCGTCTTGGTGATCAATCGAAACCCTTGCAGCCCCGCCTTCTCCGCCGGCCCACCACTGGACACATCGACGACTAATAAGCCAGAGTCATTTTCGTAAACACGAGTGATACCAATCGTGGGGCGAATGATACGCCCATTGCTAATCAACTGCGGTACGATGCGTTCGAGCGTGCTAACGGGAATTGCGAAACCAACACCTGAACTGTCGCCACTGCTGCTCATAATGGCCGTGGCCATGCCAATCAACTGGCCCCGCGTATTGAGCAGTGGTCCACCCGAGTTCCCCTGGTTCAAGTCGGCGTCGATCTGAATTAGCGCACGCATTGTTCTGCGCGCCCGCGACGGTATCTGGCGATTGAGGCTTGAGATCATCCCGGTCGACATGGTCCGCTCGAGTCCAAATGGGTTGCCAATCGCATAGATTTTTTGTCCCACACGCAAGCGTTGAGATGTCCCCCAATTCAATGGTATAAGTTGATCCTTGGGGGCTTCAATCTTGAGGACTGCGATGTCCGTGTCGGGATCCTGTCCCACCAAGACCGCCGGGTAGGACAAACCGTTGTACAGACTGACCGAGATCTCTTTCGCGCCGTCGATTACATGCTGGTTGGTCAGGATCATACCGCTGGTATCCAATACCGACCCGCTGCCAGAGCCCTCGCGCATCGACAATTGCTGAAACGATTCAATGGCCACCGATCGTGTAGCGATATGCACCACGCTGCGATTGCAGTGTTCATACACGGCAATGTTAACCCGCTCCTCGGGTAACAACTCCTCTCCCTCGTTGTCGGCACGCGGACTCTCGGCGACTTCGGATGCCGGTGGGAGGGCTGGCAATTGGGCGCGCACGCGTGTGGGAAGGGCGACGCAAATGGCAACCATCATCAGGCCTGTGCAAATGCCCGGCAGCCTGCAAAGGTTGACTGTCGTAGCCGAAGCCGCCAGACTGCGGGCTTCGCTTGGTTCATCCAAAGTCTGGCGACTTCGGCTACCTATTTCCGTGACAGCGATAGTT
>CAKQNH010000740.1 GCA_934255105.1 uncultured Pirellulaceae bacterium | reverse complement strand
CACCTTGAACTGCTGCGACTTGTCGTAGCTTTCGGCGTTCACCGTGAACCACCAACCGCATCGACGGTACAGAGCAACTCTGCGGCAGAAGGGCTGATCCTTTCGTTGACCATATATCTCGTATACAATAGTCCGCCCAAGTTAAGTTAAGCATCGGGCCGACTCTAAACGTCGCAGATTGAGCAGCCGAAGTCGCCAGACTTTGGACGCTGCTTCGTTTGTCCAAAGTCTGGCGACTTCGGCTACCGGGGTTATCAATCGCTCGATGCTAACACTGTATCCTGGCCGTTTTCTCTTCAGTCACACGCGAAAGAGCCACCATGAATTCCACTTCAGATGCCGAATTGCTGTTTCTTCCTGAGAGCGAAGCGCTGCGTTTCCTCCCCGAAGGACCAACTGCGATAGCACCTGGGAGATTCAGTTGGGTAGCCATCCAGCATGGGCCGCAGGGCACCCACGGCTCGTTGAATCTATTTGACTTGGCCAGTCGCACCAATCGATCCTTCGATCTGCCCGGGCGGCCTGGCTTTGCCAAGCCAACGGATCAAGAGGGGGTGTTTGTGGTCGGCTGCGAGCGCGAACTAGGTATTTTCGATACGCGCGATCAAAGCTGGCGCTCGCTGGTTCAAGGTGTCGACGCCCAGGTCAGCGGCACGATCATCAACGACGGGACCATCTACGCCGACAACCTAGTGTTCGGTACCAAGGACTTGGAGTTCAAAACCAAGAAAGCTGGCCTGTACTTGTATCGCGGTCGAGACGGAAAACTGGTGCAACTGCGCAGCGACCAGATCTGCAGCAATGGAAAATTTGTCGTGGCGAGCGAGGCTGGCCAATTGCAATTGGTGGATATCGATTCGCCTACGCGGCAAGTTGTCCGCTATCAGTTGGACATTGAAGCGGGCCAGATCACTGCGGCAGAAACCGTTATCGATCTGACGTCGCTCGGAGGTGTCCCCGATGGCATGACCGTTACACCCGATGGCAACAGCGTGATCATCAGCTTCTACAACCCGAATCCAGCCGAGTTTGGCGAAACGCATCAATACGACCTGCGTTCCGGACAACTGCAGCATGTGTGGCGGACTGCTGCCAGTCCACAAGCCACCTGCCCAGCGCTCTTGCCGATGCCCGATGGATCGGTCAAACTCATCATCACTACAGCCGTCGAGCACATGCCCGCCGAGCGGCAAAATCAATCGCCTAATGCGGGCGGATTGTTCGTCGCCGACACGGACTTCAACACCCCCTCACCTACACTTCAAGTGTGGCCGCTTCCAAAAGCTTAGTAATCGCAAATTCGATCATGACGCAAACGCCTGTGGCCCGCCCGATGGAGTCCGAGACTGCTATTGCCAGCGGCAACAATCCCACGCGGGCCGCTTGGCAACTGCGCACTCGCGAACTGCACTTTGGCAGCATTCCGGCGTTGATGGGAATTGTCAACGTGACTCCGGACAGCTTCTCTGACGGGGGCAGCTTTTTCAATGCTCAAGCGGCTATTGACCATGCCTTGCGATTGGAAGATGCGGGAGCCGACTTGATCGACATCGGCGGCGAAAGCACGCGTCCTTATAGCCACAGCATTTCCAGCGACGACGAACTGCGGCGAGTCGTTCCAGTGTTCGAAGCGCTCAGTGGGCGAGTGCAATGCCCGCTGTCGATCGATTCTTCGAAGAGCCCAGTGGCGCTGGCGGCCATCGACTTGGGCGCAGAGATTATCAACGACGTCACAGGCCTAACCGGTGATCCCGAAATGCTGCGCGTGGCTGTTGAGTCGGCAGTGGGCGTATGTGCCATGCACATGCAAGGCACGCCGCAAACCATGCAGGATTTGCCCACGTATATCGATGTAGTCGCCGAGATTCATCAATACCTCCGCGATCGTCAGACGGCCCTGCTGGATGCTGGTGTGCCGCGTGCAAAAATCTGTCTAGATCCTGGCATTGGCTTTGGCAAGACACACGCCCACAATCTGGAATTGCTGCGCAACTGCCACGCGTTCCTCGATCTGGGGAGTCCGATTCTTATCGGCCATTCACGCAAGGGCTTTGTCGGCAAAGTCATCGGAGACGCAGACGCGCCGCGCGATGCAGGCACGCTGGGTTTCTCGCTGGCCTTGGCCGCCAAGCGAATGCATATCTTACGCGTGCACGAAGTAGCCGCCACGCGACAAGCGTTATTATGCTTTGCCGCCGGCGGCGGTATTGCATTGTGAGCCTAACTATCAGCCATGGCCCGCAACCGCGGGGCGATGAAATCCAGCGGGAACAGACAAAAGCTGGTCTCGCGCGACTGCAATACGCGTTGCTGCCGCTCTTGAGTAGCAATGCACTCCAATCGCCGGCGCGATTGCTCGGCCAGTCCGCTAGTCAGTTCGCTTAGGCGGCGATTGACTCGCGTTATCTCGCGATGCCACCGCCACTTTTCACCGCGCGGGGGAATATTAGCCAGCAGCTCACGCTTGCGCTCGGCCAGCTCTTCGAACTCGGGGCTGTGACTGGTGGCCTGAGCCGCACTGGCTGAACTCTCCGCAGCGTTTGGCTTGGGCGACTGCGGCTCGCACGTATGCTCGCTCTCGTCAGCCGAAGCGGCAAGCGCCGGGATGTGCTCTTCCGCATGATATTTAAGCTGCCATAAGCGATCGCGCTCGGCTCTGCGCCGACTGTCGAGATCGGCTAGCTCATGGCCCGTCTCGGGCGGGAAGCGGCTGCTCAACGGCAGATGCACGGTAGCGGTGGCCACGGCCAGGGGAGTTGGTTCGATACCAAAGAACTCGCGCACGATGGCGTCCGTCAACTGATCATACTTTCCTCCACCAATCCCGTGGAGAAACAGATCGCTAACCATCAGCCGCAGATACATTGTTGTCACCAGCGCTCGCGGTCGCAAACAAATGCCCTTGTCCAACAGCGCCAACCAC
>CAKQNH010000739.1 GCA_934255105.1 uncultured Pirellulaceae bacterium | reverse complement strand
GGTGCAGGTCGATCGTCTGCTCTAACATCCGCCGCTCCATCTCTGGGGTCGCGCCGCAAAACCGCATGAAGTAGATCGGTTCCATGCGGCTCCGCATGCGGGCGGACAAACGGTATGTGCCGGGGCGGTCGAACAACTGTCCAGGGATGCGGTAGCGCGCCAGCTTGTGTCCCAGCGGCGGGATGGACTTTTGCTCCATGCGTACAAACGGAGGATGGTTCAACACCGTGTAGGGAATGTTTCCCGGCCGCAGAAACGGCAACTGGTCGATATCTACGTTGACCGGCAAATACATTTCACGATCGGTCCCTTTGACTCCCGTGATCATGAACTGGGTCTGCAAGTTAAATAGTTGTCGATCGGGCGGAATCAGTCGCTGTGTCACCAATCGCGAATGCTGATTAGCCAGATCGCCATCGGCGTCCAAATAGCCAGATTCCCACAGCCGCATACCGTCGGGACCTGTCAGCACGACGTTGAGCCACAATTGGGGCTGCGCACCGAGCGATCCACTAGGGCTATTATGGCCTTCGCCGATGTTGCTCACCTTGTAGTGCAAGTGTAGATCGCCGCCCCGCTGGGGAGCATCGCGAAAGAATGGGCCATCGACCTGCGTGCCCGCTTCCATCACGGCGATCGAAGATGCTCGTTTCACCTCGAGCAGTTTGAAGTTTTCGTCCAACACCTTCCGTGCATCGCGGCGTTCGTCAGCCGACTTCCAATTCGGTGGAAATGCGGCTATAGCTTGCCCCTGCGCGATAGACTTCTCGAATGCCTCTGTCCCCCAACCGCCCCGCCAATCGTACTCGAGCCATTGATCGATGGTCCAACGATACGACTTCTCGTTATGCGGGAAGACACCCGGATGCGCGATCGAGTTGCTGGGGCCAAAGAACATGTGGTTGGAATGCTTGCGATGTTTGTCAACGACTTGGCCGTTCACTTCCGCCGCCGGTCCGTACTCGTAACCGTACGGTTTGCCGGGGACCATTCCCATGTGGCAGTCCTGACAGCTAATGCCTTTTTTGTGAGCCGGGCTGGCGCGGTACTGCGCCCAAACCACTTCCAGATTCACCCCTGGGTGTACGGCCACTTGATGGCAGGCCTGGCAATAGTCGCTCTCGCTGAGCTGTTCGAACTGAATGCCTTGCAGATGGATCTCTTGGCCGGGGCCCTTGTCGTTGGGGTCGAGCTTGACTTTGTAATGGTCTTTATCCGCAATGACTCTGGCGATCCCGTCACCGCCAATATTGCCATACACGGGATCTTGGATTGGTCCCGGCTCAATCCGTCGCTCACCATTGACTCGGCCGTAGGCTTCTTTCACGCGGTGGCAAGCCACGCAGGAGACCCCTTCGCGAAAGACCAGCGGTGCGTCGACGATCGATGCCTCGCGCGGAAAACCCATTTGCACCGCGGCGGGCGCGTGGCAGCGAATGCAAAAAGTTCCGACAGTTCCCTTGGTCAGCTCGGTCATCTTCTGCTCGAACTTGTTGAACATCGGAGACACAGCGGCGTAGGCATGCGCACTGACTCGCCACTCGTCGTAGATCTTCCTATGGCACTGGGCGCATTTGGTAGCCGACGGATATTGGTCGTTAGCGAAAACTTCCGCGTGCGGATCTAGACCCGCCGGGACGCTTCCCCTCAAGGCTGGTTCGGCACCATGTGCAGCGCCGTGTAGATTGCCGTTTGAAGCGGCTGAGCCTGCGTTTGGCCCCATGGATTCCAAAGCGGACATTGCGTCTGCTTGAGAGGCGGCCTGCGGCGCCAGAAGGCCGCCATTGAGCCCCGTTTCGGCTCTGCTCAGCAAAGCTCCATGTCTATCCAACAACTGCGCATCCAGCAAGTTCCCTTGGGGGGCCGGCTCGCGCGCATCGTCCCGTAGCGATTGATTCGCCATCAATATTGCTTGGACCGGCTGGCGATAGCGGTTCAGCGGCTGCTCCCGCCTGGAGTCCACTTGCCCCCAAGCGACACCAGCGCCTGCCACGTGGCAGCCGACCCAAGTCGCTAGACAAACCATTGCCCAGGCTAGTAAACGGGACTGGCGGCGACCTAAAACCAACACATGCTGCTCCATCCTGTACGTTGTCTATCTCTGATCCTCCATCTTCATATCGTCGGAAGCTGCCGCGAAAACCATCAAAACCGGTACAACCGCTAAAACTTATGCGTTCGTTGCATTCGTCCTTCTTGGCTAGGTCGCCCGTTTTCTCAGCACGTATATTTTGGAAATGCCTGAAAGGCAGCACGCGTCAGTGCGGCAGCGACATATGGTTGCAGTGGAATCTGGAAATACTGGCTGGAGAACCATAATGGGTTACTCGACGAACCAAGATAGAGACTTTCGCTGTAGCATTGCGCCTGAAAACGCTGCAGGGAGACTGAAGATTGCTGGCATTTGGTACAGCGCGCATGTAATAAACATGTCGCGAACGGGCTATCGAGTGCGTCTTCCGAACTCGGTCGCCAAGAAACTAAGAGGCAGGCGCACGCCAGTGTTGGACTTCGCAGGCGAGCAGTGGGAAGTCGACGTCAAATCGCGCTACTCGGATGAATGTAAGTTCACAGAGTTAGGTTTGGCGCGCAAGAGAGAATTGACAAAGTACACGCTGCCGAGCTCGTGGACTTTTGCGATGCCAAAGTGCTTGAATGTGGATAGTGATCCCACCTTTCTAACCTTTTTAGTACTCGCGTTTCTGACGGTCGTCTTGAGCTTGCCCGGTATTGGCGATTCATTAGGGACCGCCCCCAAAGTTCGCAACGTAGTCAAAGCAGTGCTCAGTTCTCGCTGAGCATCTGTTGGAGTCCAGGCTTTAGCCGCCCAAGCGCAACGAAGATCGCCTAAAGACCAAACCGGTTCCTAATGGCGGCTAATCAAAATCTCTCCAATCGGCTGCGTCTCTGGCCAGTAGGAGAGCACGTACGT
>CAKQNH010000738.1 GCA_934255105.1 uncultured Pirellulaceae bacterium | reverse complement strand
TGCTGTTGGTATTCCACTTTGCAGTCCCCCTATTGGGCACGATCTCGCGACACGTGCGACGCAATCGCCGCGCCATGGCCGGTTGGGCGGGACTGATTCTGGTGGGGCACTGGTTGGACATGATGTTCTTGCTATTGCCCAACGCTGCCCCCGTAACGGGCATGCTCATTTTGGGGCATTTGATCTGTTGGATCGGTATGGTCTCCATTTTCATGGCCTTGTTTCTGTTGCGAGTCGGTGAGACGCCGGTTGTGGCTATCAAAGACCCATGGCTACCCGAGTCGTTGGCTTATGAAGTCGGCGCCTAGTGCTCTGTCCAAATTGAGCGTAGCCGAAGCCGCCAGAGGCTGCGACCATGGGCCACATGGCGGACCGCCGCTGTAAAGTAATAATTGTTTGCAACTCGCTATAATTGAGAATGGAAAGAGTTAGACGATGTCCCACTACGATGATTTAAAAACAGGTGCGATTGCCTATGCGGCCTTCGTGAGCACGATCATTCTGCTGGTGGTAATCCTGCTGGTACGAGCCTTGTGCTATGGCTTGATAGAGGCCGAAGAGTCGAAGAAGCTCTCCAACGCCAGCTACGTCACGGCTGATAAGGAGATCGCACGCCAAAAATCGCAGATTGCAAAGTTTGCCAAGATTGAAGTTCCTGCGGTGTCGGACAGTGCCGATGCCACTCCCAAGACGGAAGATCAATTGCATATTCCAGTAGCGCGAGCTACTCAATTGCTGCTCAAGGAGTGGAGCGGCGCAGAGGCCAGTCCTAAAAAGTGACAACTGAATAAAGACAAGGTAACTGTATAACGACAAGATAGACGCCGGGAAGGTAGAGCAAATAGGTGGCCATCAGATTCTGCGAAGCTAGTCACGTTACGGAAACTACTTCACACTTAATTGCCTGCACAGATTATGACACGTTCAATTCCTAATTCGTTGCTGCTACTCATAGCCTTCGCGGCCTGCGCGAGCTTGGCTAAACCTGCGGCTGCACAATTGCTCAAAGACGATCTGCCGCCCCAGGCTAAGTCGATCGATGTTGAGGACCGAGTCGGTCAGTTCATACCGCTCGACCTGACGTTCACGGACGAGCACGGCCAAAGCGTTGGCTTGGAGAAGTACTTCAAGCAGGGGAGGCCGATTGTGATGACGCTCAACTACAGCGACTGCCCTGGTCTGTGTGTGGCTCAGCTAGACATGCTAGTGGATACCTTGCGCGAGTTGAGCGGTGCGGAGCTGGGCGAAGATTTTGAAATACTGACCGTCAGCATCGACCCGCGCGAGACCCCCGAAAAGGCCAATCGCACCAAAACGAAATACACCGACATGATCGGCAGTGACGGGCCGCAGAAGGACGCAGCGCAGCAGGGTTGGCACTTCCTAACGGGTAAGCAGGCCGACATTAGCAAACTGGCCGACGCGGTTGGCTTCCGCTACTCATATGACAAAGACAATGATCGCTACAACCATGCGGCGGCCACATACTTCCTGAGCGCCGACGGCAGAATCTGCCGATACCTGTTGTCGCTGGGAGTCGAACCAAAGCAATTCCAACTGGCTATCGCCGAGGCGGCTGAGGGAAAGTTGACACGGTCTTTCGCCGAGTCATTTATGCAAATGTGCTACATGTACGATCCCGAAGCCAATCGCTACACCGCTAGCGCGCGGCGGATACTGGCCTTGGCGGCTGGCGCATTTGTGGTGCTCCTGACCGGTGCCGTGGCGCCATTCTGGTTCGCTGGGCGCCTCCGCGGGAGGCAGGCAAATGCAATTCAGGCAGATCCAGATTCGATCGACGCCGCTGGGGCTCAGGCCGCACAACAGCCTGCGGCAGAAGTGAGCAGTGCCACAAATGTACCTAGCGCGGACGCCAACCCATCTCGGCAGCCGCTGACAGATCCATACAATAGTTCTTCATCAGACGTTTCCTCCGATTCGCCGCAAGCAGTAAAATAATCCATATGTTGCCAATCGATTCTTCCATGCTACTGGCGGATGTAAACGCCAGCTTTTGGTTTCCCCCGGCAGCCTCGACATTTGCCAAGGACGTCGACGGGTTGTACATGGCCATTTTGTACATCTCAGCCTTCTTCTTCATTGGCGTCGTGGCGACCATGATCGTGTTCGTCATCAAGTTTAGGCGACGCCCCGGCTATGAAGGCGATTCGCGAGCCCTGCACAATAATGCGCTGGAGATTACCTGGACGGTAATCCCCTCGCTGATCGTGTGCTGGATCTTCGCCGAAGGGGTCAGTGGCTACATGGACATGATGACCCCACCGGCGGACACCATCGATATCAACGTCACGGCCCGTCAGTGGGATTGGTCATTCCAGTATCCCAACGGCGCGATCAGCGATCAGTTGCACGTTCCGAACAATCAAGCCATCCGGCTGAACATGCGTTCGGAAGATGTACTGCATGCGTTCTATGTCCCCGCTTTCCGAGCGAAGGCCGACGTGGTGCCTGGACGAGTGGTCGAGATGTGGTTCCAACCCATCCTGGAAGGTGAATTCGACCTATTCTGTGCGGAGTACTGCGGCGATTTGCACAGCGGCATGATCAAGCGCCACGGTGCGATCGTCCACGATCAGGCGGGTTACGATGCATGGTTGGCCGAAGCGGCTAAGCCACCGCTCAATCCGGTCGCACACGGCTACTGGTTGTATCGGCGCTTGGGCTGCAGTTCGTGCCACTCGACCGAGCCAGGCAAGAGCATCGTTGGGCCAAGCTTTGCGAAGAGTTTTGGAAAAACGTTCAAATCGTCCACGGGCGAGGACATCAAATTCGACCAGCAGTACATCCGCGAATCCATTTTGGAGCCTCAAGCGCACATGCGCGAGGGATACCAAACCGCCTCCCAAATGCCCTCATTCCAAGGCAAGGTCAACGAGGAGCAACTGTCCGCACTGACAGCCTTCTTGCAAGCTCTAG
>CAKQNH010000737.1 GCA_934255105.1 uncultured Pirellulaceae bacterium | reverse complement strand
GTGGTAGCGTGAGCATCGCCGGCAACGTCGGTCGCTATGCGGCTGCGGCGGCCCCAAATCAACCGCGTGGCATGTCCGGAGGGGAGTTGATCATTGCGGGCAACGCCGATCAGTGGCTGGCCAGCCGCATGCGGCGTGGCCTAGTGATCGTCCACGGGCACGTCGCCTCGGGGTGTGCCGCGCGGATGATCGCCGGAACCGTGGTGATCTGCGGCACTATAGCAACTCCGCTGTGCAGCAGCATGGCGCGCGGCACGCTATTGCTGCTGGACCCGCCGCAGGAATTGCTGAGCGGCGGGATCATTGGTTTTACCTCCCCCAGCCCTAGCCGACTCTCCTTTTTGCCGATTCTGCTACAGCACATTGTCCCCAAGCTGCCCGACAACCTGACTGGTCAATTAGACACGGCGGACTGGCTGAGGTGTGTGGGGGATCGCTCCGAACTGGGGCTCGGTGAGGTCTTGCTGCGCAAACCTACCGAACAAGAGAGTAGGCTAAGCTCGCCGGACTCCCACGCTCAGCAGTAAGTTGGCCCACAGCGTCTGATCGGCGGTTTGAATGGTCAGCACGTGATCGTCTGATTGAACAGCCGAGTAAAAGTCCCACTTCTGGATCGGCTGCAGTTCGCGCTGGCAGTCTGCGTGGCGGAGAATCTGACGAAATTCTTGCCATACCGGTGGGTCTTCGGTAGAGGCGTATTCGTCGGTGGGATCGATGCCCATGGTATTAAACACATCCACGGGTAAGACGGACAGGATCGCTTGTAGGACTTGCGCCACCGTGGGAATGCCGGGGCTGAGTTGCAGACAGACCAATTCGGCGTTGGGACCGATTTTTGAAGCTGCGGGGTAATTGCCGTCCGCGATCAGTATTTTGGAATGGTGCCCGGCGCGGGCGCAGGCGCTGAGAATATGTGGATGCAAGAGGTTGGTTTTTAGCATTTTGGCGGTCGACCTGTGCAAGTCATGGAAGCAATAGCCGCTGGTGGTGCAGCGGTCGGCGTTTATTGTGTCGCATCCCACCTTCACCAACAACGCCTGATAGAGGAAAATGCACCCTCGCAGAAGTCGGCCGCAAGCGGTACTATGTCGTGCCCGTTCAGCCTTTGAGCCCCAACGAAGCCCCCTGATATGTCCGTGAGTAATTGGATCAGTGGACGAGTTTTCAAGTTCGTCCATGGAAATAATTTAGTCTACAACGCTTGCTGGGAGGATCCGCGCCTGGATCGCCAGGCGTTGCAGTTGACCGCCCAAGATCGAGTGCTGGTCATCACCTCGGCGGGCTGCAATGCGCTCGACTACGCGCTAACCGGCCCGGCGCACGTGTATGCGGTCGATATGAATCCGCGGCAAAATGCCCTGTTAGAGCTGAAGATGACGGGTATCCGCCAGCTTCCATACGACGACTTTTTCGCCTTTTTCGGCCGTGGATATCACCCGCGAGCTTCGGCGATATACCAGTCGCAACTGCGCAGCCACCTGAGCATCTGGGCACAGAACTACTGGGATCGCTTTATCAAGTTCTTTGATAACCCCAAGCGATCGTTCTACTATCGCGGCACCTCGGGAGCCTTCGCGCGGGCTATCCGCTATTACATCGACCGCGTGGCCAAGCTGCGTCCCGAGATGAACGACTTGCTGGCCTGCCAAACCGTCCAGGAGCAGCGGGATATCTACTCCAAAATACGGCCACGGTTTTGGAGCAAGTCGATGCGTTTTGCCCTCAATCGCGATTCAACCTTGTCGATGCTGGGGGTTCCCAAGGCGCAGCGGTTGCAGATCGACAATCAGTATCCAGGTGGCATCCTGAAATTTATCCAGGATTCGATGGATGCCGTGTTTGGCAAGCTACCGATCCACGAGAATTATTTTTGGCGCGTGTATATCACCGGCAGCTATACGCCCGATTGCTGTCCCGAGTATTTGAAACAGAACAATTTTGAGCTGCTCAAATCGACGGGAGTGTCGAACGTCTCGGTTCACACCGACAGCGTGCAGGGCTTTTTGGAAAAGGGTGACGAGCCCATTTCGCGATTCGTTTTGCTCGACCACATGGACTGGCTGTCCGAGCATCTGTTTCCATTGCTGGAACTAGAATGGCAAGCCATCCTCAATCGAGCCGCTCCGGACACGCGTATTTTGTGGCGCAGCGGCGGTTTGCGAACTGAATTTATCGACCGTGTGCAGGTTGTGCGTCAGGAGCAACCGGTCAGCCTGACTGAGCTGTTGACCTACAACACGGAACTGGCCGCCGAGCTGCACCAGCTCGACCGGGTCCACACCTACGGTAGCTTTTACATCGCCGACCTAGCTAATTAGCATCGCACATGGCATTTTTGCAAGACTTGAAAGTACTCTACCACTTGGCGTTGCGTCCCGTGCGCGGCAAGGATCACGCTGCGCGGATGGAGAATTTCTACTCGGGGCAAGCCGCCGCGTATGACGACTTTCGCAAACGCTTGCTGCACGGTCGGGAGCAGCTCTATCAGAAGATTGAACTGCCCGTCGGTGGCACATGGGTCGACTTGGGTGGTGGCACCGGGGCCAACTTGGAGTTTATTGCCGACCGCGTCCCGCAATTGGGTCAGGCCTACGTGGTAGACCTCGCGACCTCGCTGCTGAAGGTTGCCGAGGATCGATTCCAAGAGCATGGTTGGAAGCACGTGCAAGCCATTACCGCCGATGCGACGCAGTGGCAGCCACCTAGTGGGCAGGCCGACGTGGTGACGTTTTCCTATTCGCTAACGATGATTCCCGATTGGTTCGCCGCGATCGAGAATGCGCTGCGCATGCTCAAGCCGGGTGGAGTCATCGGTGTGGTCGACTTCTATGTGGCGCGCAAGCACGCGGCGGAGTCGATGCAGCGACACAGTTGGTTTACGCGCACGTTTTGGCCAACTTGGTTTGCCAACGACAACGTCTTTCCGTCGCCCGATCACCTCCCTT
>CAKQNH010000736.1 GCA_934255105.1 uncultured Pirellulaceae bacterium | reverse complement strand
CGCCTAGGCTCGACCCCTCCCGCGCGCGGGCAGGGGTACGATTCACGTGGCCAGGGAATGGCTTGTGGGGTATAAAAAGGCAGGAGTGCGCGTTCTACGTCGAAAACGGGCAGGAGTGCCCGTTCTACGTTGGTGAAAATGCTGCGTTCTTGGCAAACGTTTGGCTACTTGCTGATGGGTTGCGAGATCCTGAGGTAGGCGAAGAAGTCGCGGATCTGCTGGTCGCTCAAGCCGTCGAGCAGTCCGTCCGGCATTAGGCTGCGGCCTACCGGTGCAATCTCCTCAACGTCATCGCGCTCGATGCGAATGTCCTCTCCGGCTTTGACTCGCAGAGTAATGACCTGGCTGTCTTGGTCAATCACAAAGCCGGTGACGATCCGACCTTCGGTCGTGATCAGCGCCATGTACTCAAATCCTTCGCGAATTTCTACACTGGGTGAGATGACACTCATCAGCAGCGTGTCGAGATTCCCACGTTGATACGGGGTTAGATCCGGTCCGACGTTGCCCCCTTTATAGAACAGTTTATGGCAGGCGGCGCAGCGATCCATGTAGGTCGCTTCGCCCGCATAGGGATTGCCGGTTCCCTCTCCCAGCACGTCGCGCACCCGCTGCACCTTCTCTCGGGCATCGGCGGGCTTCATTTCAGCGGCTTCGCCCAAATGCTTTACAGCCAGTTCGACGATGCCAGAGTCGGCGTGCGTTCGCAACTGCTGCGCAACATCGCCTGGAACATCTGCCGCAGCGATATCGCCGCTGCCTATGGCCTCTACCAACTCGCGTGCCCAGGGAGTGCGGCTGAGCATCAGGTCAAAAAATGCCGGTCGCACTTCTTCAGGGAATTTTGCGAAGTGCTTCAACACTCGCTGCTCGATGCTGGGGATGTCGAATGCAGAGGCGGCAGTTAGCGCGGCCCGCTGCAGTCGTGGGTCCTTGGCCGTCAACGACACGGCTACCAGTGGCTCCACGCTGTCAGCCGCCTTGACCTCGCCCAATGTGCGCGCCACGGCGATGCGTTCGTCAACCGCAGCGTCACTGTTGCTCAGCAAGGCAATCGCTTCGCTGGTGGCCGCCTTATCACCCAGCCGAACTCGCAATTCCAACGAAGATCGCCCGCTGTCCACTAGAGCTCGCGCGAGGTTCTCGGGTAGTCCAACCATGCGTCTGCCCGCAAAGGCGAGTTCGAAACCGGCCAGCAACTGGTCTACTTGTTCTTGGCTGTCGGCGAGTGCCAGCAGCTTGGCGCACTGCTGCAAGTCTTGATGACCACCCTTGAGTGCCAGGCCACGCATCATCCTGGAGAGAATGTGCTTGACCACCATGGGTTCACTGCGCAACTGAGAATCTTCGAACAAAGCCAGCACCGCGTCGCGGTCGCTGTCTAGTTTGATCTCCAGAGCCCACCAGCACAGCAGTGGTACATAGAGATCGTCGATGTCTTCGTCGTGCTTCAGCAAGGCCGTCACCAGTGGCAAGGCTTGATCGACGGGCAGTCGCCGGGCGGAACCGGCAATCTGCGAGCGAACTTCGGCATTGTCTTCGCGGGCCGTCAGTTCGACAATAGCTGCCAAGAGCTTGTCAGAAACTCGCGTGGGACCATTTTCTAGTTGGCCTAAGCTGTCGGCCAGCTCAAGCGCTGTACGCTTGTGCACAAAGCCGATGTCGTCACAGATTAGCCGCACAGCCCAGTAGCGGACCAGCGGATATTTGTTTTGCAAGGCGACCAGGGCGGTTGGTTCGTCCAAGCCAAACCCTTGGTACAGAGCCCACAGAGCGTTGAGCGATGCCAGGTCGCTGCCTTGTTTAATCAACTCCTGCAGTTTGGGCTGCGCACTGCTGTCTTTGCGTTCGCCCAGCAACCGCACAGCGGTGTGTCGATGCCAACGATTGGGATGATCCAGCAGAGCGATCAATTCATCTGTAGATTTGTCATACAGATTCAAGTCTTGCTCCAGGCTCTCCTGCTTGCCACGCAAGCGGAAGATGCGCCCAGTGGTGGGATCGATCTGGCTCTGATAGTGCTGCCCGTGGGCAATGTAGTGCTCGTAGAAGTCGGCTATTAGCACAGAGCCATCGGGGGCGTTGCCGATATAGACGGGGCGAAAGGCAAAGTCATCGGAGGTCAATACTTTGCCGATGTCGTTGGTCTTAAACGTCGCGCCGTTCACGTTCCGCTCGCTGGCGATTACAAAGTTGTGCAGCGGCTCCACACTGAAGAACGAATTGTGATATTTGAGTGGCATGGCCGTCGATTCGACCAGCGTGGCGAAGTGAGTGAAGCGTGGAATGTCCTGTACCGTGTCCATGTGTGGCAGTTCGCCAAACGCAAAAGGATTTCGCACGGGGCCAAATTTATTGGGAGTCGTGCCTTGCATTAGATGCAGTCCACCCTGCATGTAGTGGTAGCCGCGCGTCTGTCCGCCGTTGTTACCGGTGAACATTCGTCCGCCGGAATCGACCTCTAATCCGAAGTTGTTACCACCACCTTCAGAGAAGATCTCAAACCGATGGCTCTCGGGGTGGTAACGCCAGACCATACAGCCTTGGAAGTAGACACCCGGAGCTTGCGGCGGATCGATGTTGGGACGAGTTACGTGGCAGCTAGTCGTGCTGCCCTGAGCGCCGTACAGCCAACCATCCATGCCCCACACCAGTCCATTGGCGACCGAGTGCGTGTCTTCCATGCCGAAGCCTTGCAGGTGTACGACGGGTGGCACATCGGGCACATCGTCAAAATCCTGGTCGGGATAGAACAACAAGTAGGGTGTGTGCATGACCCACACACCACCGCGGCCACGCACGGCCGCGTTGGCCATATTCAGTCCATCTTGGAACACTTTGTGCGTATCGTACTTGCCATCCCCGTCGCTGTCCTCGTGAATGGAGATGATGTCCCGACCGCGATCATGGTAAGGGGGGGGTGGCGGGACTTTGTCGTAGTGCGAGCGA
>CAKQNH010000735.1 GCA_934255105.1 uncultured Pirellulaceae bacterium | reverse complement strand
ACTTGCAGGAGCTCTCTCGCACCACACTGCGGCTGAGCGGCAGAGCTTCGTGGTTGCTGCCGGTGGTCGGGGCGGTCGGCGTGGGAGCTGTGCTATTGGCCGCAGGGTTGTGGTGGTCGCAATCTCGCCCGGTGCCCGACGCGAATTCGTTCAGCGATCCCAATCATGCGAGCGATAGCACTGCGGAGTCTACTGGGAAGATTGCTGAGACAAGCAGCACCGATGCTGCCCAGTCTCGCGGCAGTCACTTTGAAACATCCAGCTTTCCGGAGCTAATGGAGCTCGATCCGCTGCTGGAGCAGCTTGCTCAACGCACGCAGTCGTTGAGCGATGAGTTTGTCATTTCGTACGACAACTCCGCCGATGCTGCTCCGTTGCGGGCTGTCGAATTTGAGCGTCGCGTCGACGATTTGAATGAGCGGTTGCAACGACTCGAACAAGATTTGAAGTAGAGCTTTCCAACTCTTCTCTAAGGAGCCTTTTTCATGACGACTCACTTTCGAATTCTGCTCGGTGTCTCTGTCGCGCTGTGCGCATTTTCAGCCGCTAGTCTGCACGCCCAGCCGCCAGTGGCAGGCCAACTTCCAGGTGCTCACGGTGGTGGCATGCAGAACTCGCGCGATACCCGCAAGTCGCGGACGCACGGTGAAGCAAGCAGGCCCATGGAGGTCTCGGTCGTCACGGGTAAAGAAGCTGACGGCAAGCTGGAGACAACCACTCTTGCTGGTCATCGTCTGCAAAGGTTTCAGTACGTGATCGGGTCATTCAAGCCGGTTGAGATCCCAAGTGCTGATCTCGCTGCCGGTGGTATGATGGATATGATGGGCGGAGCCGGCGGTATGATGGGCGGGTACGGTGCCATGATGGGTGGCGGTGGCTATGGTGGTGGCGGTATGATGGGCGGTGAAGACATGGTGGGAATGGGGGGCGGCATGATGGCAGGTCCGCGAGCGCAGGTCGATGACAGCACACCCTCTCAGCGGACGCGCACCATAACCATCCTGGCTTTTGTGTTGGATGAGCGACAGGAAGACGGACGCGCGAAGATAGAATTGCTAACTCTGTTGCCTTCTAATTTGCACGAACAGGGCAACGGCGGCTACGGCGGCGGCGAATATGTCGGTGGAATGATGGGCGATATGGCTATGGGCGGCGGTTATGGCGGTGGCAGTGAGAGGAGTGCAGCGACTCCGATGCATATCGGGACATATATTCGGTTGTCTGAACTGGCCGATCGGAACGTCTCAATAACTCCTGCCGATGCTCGGCTAGCACCCGAAGAGTACCAGATCGTATCGCAGCTCTGCCAATTGAAAATCTGGAAAGCTGATGCCGTGGCGGCCCTGCAGTCGAATGCGAATCCCGCCGAGGATCCTCAAGCAAATACGCTGGCTGAGAAAGAACAGCATCTGAAACAATTGTTGACCGAGGAGTTCGACGTGCAGCTAGCGCGGCAGGAACTCGAGGTGCGGACTATCGAACAGCGCACGGCCGCTCTCAAGCAAGAGATCGAGCGCCGCCGCCAAGCCAAGGATCGCGTCATCGACGTGCAACTCGGCCGCATCGTGCTCGAAGCCCAAGGCTTGCTGGGACGCTAGCGCACGAAATCGTTTTAGGTCAGCTTGCATTCAGGGGTGACGGTCGAACCTGTACTATACTGTCTACTTCCGCTACAGCCTGCTGCACCGTCTATCCGCCCCACCTGCATCTTGTTTTCATCTCCACATGAGGTTCCACCAAATGAGCTCCAGTCTCTCACGCGTGCTGGCTAGCCTGACTTGCGGCTGCTTGTTTTTCGTTACATCTGCGGCGTCTGCCAAATCGCCCGATGAACAGGTTGCCAAGCAGGTCAGTGACAGTGTGTGTCGCAACGTGATTCTGGTGAGTCTCGATGGTTTTCGCCCTGAGGAGATGTTTAGCGGGGCCGACGAGCGATTGATGATTCCGGAACTGGGCGTCAAGGAACTCGACAAATACAAGCGCAAGTACGGCCATGACGACGCTGTGCAGCGGCGGCGTTTGTTGATGCCTCATCTGTGGAGGCAGATCGATCAAGGGGGATGGATCGCCGGTGATCCGTTGCAGGAGAGCCATGTGCGAGTAACGAATGGCTTGAACTTTTCCTATCCCGGCTATAACGAAATGTTGACGGGTTTTGCCGACCCGAAGGTGGATAGCAACGCTAAAAAATACAATGAGAATGTCACCGTGCTGGAGTGGCTCAACAAACAACCGGAGTTGGCTGGCAAGGTGGCGGCCTTTAGCTCGTGGGATGTCTTTCCGTTTATCATCAATGATCAGCGCAGTGGCATTCCGGTCAACGCTGGATGGTCCCCGTTGACGATTGGTGAGCCCGCGAGACTGGCCGGACTAAATTATGCTGCCGAGTACACGATTCATGAGTGGGGTGGCGTGCGCTACGATGCATACACCGCGGCTGGCGCTATGCAAGCCATGCGCGCTACGCAGCCACGAGTGCTCTACGTTTCGCTGGGAGAAACAGACGATTGGGCGCACAGTGGCCGCTACGACCACTATTTGGATAGTGTGCAGCTAGACGATTCGTTCATCCAGCAGATTTGGGATACGGCGCAAGAGCTGGATGCCTATCGCGGGACGACGGCGATGGTGATTGCCACCGATCACGGACGCGGCGATGGACGCGAGGGCTGGAAGAGCCACAGTGCCGATCTACCCGGATCGGAGAATATCTGGGTCGCCGCCTTTGGAACTGGCGTCGCTGCGACCGGTGAGGACCACGGCGGGAGCTTCACGCAATCGCAAGTCGCCCCCACAGTCGCCAGGCTGCTCGGCTACGATTTCCAAGCTACAGACAAACGCATCGCCGATCCGCTACCCATCTGCCAATGACAAACCATGTTCTGCCATACGGGTTAAGAGATAGCTCTACTGCTCGCCTACGAAAGGAATATTTTTTGACAGTAAGATT
>CAKQNH010000734.1 GCA_934255105.1 uncultured Pirellulaceae bacterium | reverse complement strand
GCTTAAGGCATCCTGCCGCAGCACGCTCGTGAGTTGCTCTACAGGAGCTCCCACCAAAGTCGGCCAATCGACGATGGCCAGCGAGCCATTGATCGGACAGAGAGGTTGCCGTGATTCGGTGGCCAAGCGGCAGACGCGGGCGAGACGTTCCGTTTGATCGGCAATCTCCTTGCGATCGAGATTCACCAGAGCGGCAGCAGTGTTCTGCGACCCAGCCGGCAACGGGCCGGGGCCAGGGCCGGTTAACATAGTCCCGCGCATGCCCATCATGGGTAGTGCGGGAGTGGGGCCTGCGGCTGCGGGAGCGTCAGAAATGATCGTGCCGCGGATTCCCATGCTCGCTGGCGGACGGTCGGCCATCTCCCCGCTCGCCGGCGAGTTCAAGGGATCCCCGACCAGCGTTCCGCGCAGGCCCCCCCCTTCGCTCGTGGGCGGGGCGGGAATGTCTGGCTGCTGAGCTTGCCGTTGCAGGAGCGACGCGGCCGACGCATCCAACAGGAAGACCACGATCGCCTCCCGACTGGCGTACCACCGCAGCGGAGATTTGCCATCGGGTTGCCCGTCCACCAGCAGGTCCCACTCGGTGGCCTGCATTAAATTGTCAGCATCCAGCGGAGAAGCAATACCGGTGGCTAAATAGAGAGGACTTTCGTCGATGGCAATTCCCGCACGGGCGATCGCAGCCGTCCCGGCCTTCCAAGCCTCGTCGAGATCCGGATATTGGCTGGGCTCAACTTCCAACCATGCACGGACCGCAAAGTAGGCAGCAATGGGGATGGCGATTAGCAGAACCAGCCAGCTTACGATGAATCGGGGGTCAGTCTTGGGATCGGAGACCGCGCCAACGGCACCCCACGAGGCGACGTAATAGCCGATCACGCACAGCCCGAGGAAGATAGCCAGAATCGCCGCCACTCGCACTGGCAGCGACCATCCAAACGCGCCGCGGACGCGTCCCATCCAGCGAGCTGGGGTAGCCAACATCCATCGAATGGGAACAGCCAACCTATTCACAGCGATGTCTTTCAAAACCAGTGAAGCAACCGCCAAAACTTTGATCAAGGCGACGGGAAACGCCACGCGGGCATAGCACTTACAGGCTGTGCAGGGTCGCAGATTTGACTATATGATAACCTAGCAGAGCGGCCAGTACAAGCAACATCAGCATGGCCACCGCCGCCCCCACGATGGTGAAGCGACTTTCAAGAGGCGGAGCCCCACGCACCGGATTGGCGACGCCGGTGAGCGCCTCCCGCTCAGACCGAAACCGCAACAGGCCCGCAGTATTGCGAGTCCAATCTTCAATGGTGTTCGGCAAGCCAAATTGCTGCGCCAAAAACTTCGACTCAGGCAAGGCGTACAGTCCGCGAAAGCCGAGCACGACGGACACGTAGAATACTTCAATGGCATCGCGCTGAATCAACTGTTCGGCTTGTGTCGCGCGCTGGAAAAATCCCGTTCCAGCTTCGTTGGTTTTAAAGTACTGGAACTCGAGTTTGTGATTCTCCCACCAACCCCCTCCATCCCAATTCGCATTGATCATCACGTCGTCGATCCACGCGCAGAGTGCATAGCGTGCCAACTCCCAGACGTCGCGATTAGCCCCCCTGAGCAATCGATCTTCCGCCTGCCGCAGCTTGGATTGTATTTCTGCATGCACCTGTCGCGGCTCGATGCGCTGATGTGAGTTGACCTGCTCCAGCGTCGACAACACGTACAGAAAGATGGGATCGATAGCTGTGGCAAAATCCGGACTCATAGCAAACCTTGGATCGTGAATGGCTGGCACTCGAATACGAGCAGCCCAGGCAGAATCGGCTGGCCTGCTTTAAGTTATTGGGCTTTTACATTGTTGGGCTACTACATTGTTTACATTGTTGGGCTACTACATTGTTGGGCTAGTGCACTGTCGGGCTAGGGAGAAGCTGTAGGGACCGCAAACAAAGCGAACTCTAAAATGGCTCGCTTTTCATGATGTATCACCTCCAGCTTGCGCTGACCGGTGAGTTTATCGAGATTGGCGATTACATTTGTATTGAAGCGCATGGCCAACGTTTGCGTGGCTAGGACATCCTTCCAGGCGGGACCTTCACGGCGCACTTCAAAGTACATCCAGCCGCGTTGTGATGGAAGTGCGCGGGGCGGCGTCCTCAATTCATCATCGGCTTTGACATCGGGCATGCGATGTTTGAACAGCAGCTCCACCTGTTGGTTGCTCCCCATCTTCCAGTCCAGCACACCCGGTCGCAGCAGCTCGCGACAGATATCCGTGGGGACATTCTCCGCATGCACACCCACAAACCATGTCCAGTGAGCGTGCAGCCACTTGGGGTCGAGGCTGACCTGCATGCCGCGTTCGACACCCACGAAGAAGCGTTGCTCGTACTCTAGCTTCTTGGCTGAGCCGATCAATTCGCTAATTTTGCGTTTGAGCCACCAGAAGACTCTGCCTAAATCGTCGTGATCGTAGGCCGGCAACTGGGGATCGAGGCGTCGCGAAGCGTCGAAGATGCTCAGCGCCCCGACTATCCGGCACAGCTCAAGGTAGACCCAGTAGGGGTGCAATCCCACAGTGAACGTCAGGGAGTGCAGCGTGGCTAGTACTTGATTGAGCTGCGCCAGCATCCATAGATCATCCAGCTCTCCGGGTTCTTGGCTGTGGAATGATAGCCCGCGACTCGTAGCCCGCTGCGCAAGGACATCCACCTTTTGACCCACCAAATCGTAGATCGCCCGGACTATACCTTGCGATAGGTCTGGCCAAGCATCGCTGGCCAACAACGGTGGAAAATAGTCTTCGTCGATCTCCGGAGTCGACTCCTCCCCGGCCGCCCGCTTGATTCTCGCGATCGGCAAAGTCTCGTAGCCTTCGACGTTGTCGGTCGATAAGAGCAGTCGCACATCGAGCCGCCGGAATTCAATTTCGCTCTCGCTCCCTCCCGTGTTCTCATC
>CAKQNH010000733.1 GCA_934255105.1 uncultured Pirellulaceae bacterium | reverse complement strand
CTACTCCCCTTAGGCGAAGAGGCACAGCAGCTTGAATTCGCACAGCAGATCATCGAAGAGAGCTGGAGCGTGCGCGAGACCGAACGCCGCGTAACCGCGTACTTGCTCGAAGAAGACTCGCTCAATCCTTCGGGCGGTCCTCCTCGCCCAACTCGCAGTGGTCCGCGCAAACGTGGCTCGCCGCACCTAGCTTCATTGGAACAGCAACTGCGGCTCTCGCTGGGGACCAAGACCGAGATTCGCCAGCACAACAACGGCCGCGGTAAAATCGTCATCAATTTTTCGAACCCTGAAGAATTCGAGCGACTTTTTGCCTTGGTTTGCCCGCAAATTAGCAAAAAAGCGGCCTAGAGCCTGGCATAACGGCTCTGGGGAATACCCCTGCGGAATAGAATAATGGTATAGAACATGAATACGGTTCTTCCATTTCCCGCTAACAGGAGCTTCCCGCCCATGACGACACCTTCCTCCCGTCGCAACTTTATCAAGACATCCACCGTGACTGCGAGCGGCCTAGTAGCCGCATCGCAGATTGGACGGACTGCACATGCCGCTGGTTCAGACGAAATTCGCTTCGTAGTTATCGGTCTGGGTGGCCGTGGCTCCGGGGCCGCCGTGAACATCATGGAGACCAAGGGGAACGTAAAGTTGGTCGCTGTGGCCGACGCCTTTGGGAAAAAGGCAGCCTACTCTTTGGCCGCGCTTAAGAAGAAGTACGGCGACAAGGTCGACGTGCCCGAAGACCGCATCTTCGCCGGACTCGACGCCTACAAGGCCGCCATCGACAGCGACTGCGATTTGGTCGTCATCGCAACTCCGCCGGGCTTCAAGCCGCAGCAGTTTGAATACGCTGTCAACAAAGGCAAGCACGTCTTCATGGAGAAGCCCGTAGCCTCCGACACCATTGGCGTGCGCCGCGTGCTAGACTCGGTGGCTGAGTCCAAGAAGAAGAACTTGATGGTCGGCATCGGTCTGCAGCGACGCCACGAACCTCAGTACATTGAGACCGTCAAGCGACTACACGACGGCGCGATTGGCGACATCATTGCGCTCCGTGTCTACTGGAACGGTGGCGGAATTTGGCACAAGGGCCGCGATCAAGCGCAAGCTCTCATGCCGCCAGGCAAGGCCGTTACTGAAATGGCCTACCAGTGCAACAACTGGTATCACTTCAACTGGCTCTCCGGCGACCAAATTTGCGAACAACACATCCACAACCTCGACGTGGGCTGTTGGGTCAAAGATGCCTATCCGGTCGAGTGCAATGGCATGGGTGGTCGTGAACAGCGGATGGGTGGCGATCCGACTAAGTCGCAGATTTTCGACCACACCTTCTGCGAGTACACCTTTGCCGACGGGACCAAGATGTTCAGCCAGGGGCGTCACTTGGCGAACTCGTGGGAGATCGTCGACGAATTCGCCCACGGTTCGAAGGGGACCGCCAAACCCTCGGGGATTATCGAAGGCCCCAAAGCATGGAAGTTTGCCGGCGAGCGTCTGGGTGGTCACCAGCAAGAGCAGCACGATTTGATCGAAGCTCTCATGCGTGGCGAGATCTACAACGAAGGCGAGATCGGCGCCAAGTCGACGTTTACCGCCATCCTTGGCCGCGAGGCTTGTTACTCGGGCAAAGTGGTAAAGTGGGACGAATTGCTCGAGAAGGGGCGTGAGCTCGCCCCTGGCATCGACGGCTACACGCTCGATTCCGATCCACCCACCATGCCTGACGAGAACGGTGCCTATCCCCACCCCGTCCCCGGCAAATACAGCCCCTACGCTTAACCATCAGCCGTAGCGGAACTAAGTAAATAGTTAAAACCGCGTGGGCACCGCCCCACGCGTCACCCAGTCTGCATCTACATTGTTAAACCGCGTGGGCATCGCCCCGCGCGTTCCGCGCTATTTTCTCCCATCCCTCTCACCTTTGCCGTCTTTTCCCCAACAAATGCAGTCTTGCGTTCGAGCTCACCGAAGCGCGTAACCATCAGCAAACGTTTCGCAGTTTTGCGCACCATTTGTTGAGGAACTATCAGGAGTACCACCCTCAAGGTGCATCGCTGGATGCGACGGTTTCGGAACAAACAGTTTCCATTGGCCCCCACCGCCGTCGTGTGGACCGTGCGATATGGGCTGGGCTGGGGCGGCTTCCGCGAATCAATGAAACTCCAACAATCGCGGTGGAGTTTGTATCGAAGAGCAAACGGAATTGGAGTCGCGACTACGATTTAAAACGTGCTGAATACGAAACGGCAGGCGTCCAAGAATATTGGATCATCGATCGCTTCCAACATACGCTGGTCGCCCATCGCTTCGAGGCGGGAGAAGTTAGTCAACAAACCCATAGCCGCCATCAAATTTTCACGACGGCTTACTTGCCTGGTTTCGAATTGTCGTTGGACGCATTGTTTGCTTTTGCCGATCGCTGGAGATAATGATTAGGATTCCACTAGCACTAATTGCATTAAACGGTGAACTACTGACTGACGAATCGGTCGCCACACTTGCTGGAATCCTCGAATTGTCGCTGATCACCGTCGATCAGTGCAGCTTTTCCGACTCGGCAACTAGCCACCTACGTCACGCAAAGCCGAATGCTACGATCTTCATCGGTGACCGCAATGGAAATGCCAAATGACTATGCCAACAACCTACTGGGACACAACACGTTGATGGGTGGCTTCATCCATCCAACAAGATGCTGTGGCCCTTGAGGTCTGCTTCTAAACCCGCCCCAAGAACCACCAGCCCCCCCCACACACGTGCTACTTGAGGTCGTTTTAGCCATCCCGAGTGATATTGGTCAAATTGCTTGACTCAGTAAGGTGATATTGGTTAAATTGGCCAATACCCTCGAAGCAGTTCGGGGATAACTATATCGTTCCGTCAATGAATGATGACTAACACTCAAAATCAAACTGAATCGCAGGATGGACGCTCACCCTCCAAACGCTCAA
>CAKQNH010000732.1 GCA_934255105.1 uncultured Pirellulaceae bacterium | reverse complement strand
CGGAGACGGATTGCACAGATGTAGATTGCGCTTGCCCTCTCCCTCGCTTAGGCTCGACCTCTCCCAGAGGGAGAGGAGCCAGTGCGAGCAGAGCTAACGCAAGAAAATCGATAGGGAAAAGGCTCGTGAAAAGTTGTAGGGTATAAATATAAAAAGGCGCTCCTGCCCGTTTTATACCCTACAACTTTTCCGACCCCCTAACAGCTCGCCTCGCAGGTGAAAGAGTTTTGAAGTTAGCTTCCCGCCATTCCATCTGGGGCCGGCTTCCCATGCTTCGAAAAAATTGACGTCTCTCGCGGCGAGCCGCGTGGCTACTCTGGCATCTTACCTTGCGCAATCTCCTCTTCCCATTGATCCATCAGCGGCCAATCGATAGCGCAAGTTCCAAAATCGGCCATATGCAGGTAGCCCTGCAGTCGCTCAATTGTGCTGTCGAGCAGTGCGTTGTCCTTGCGGAAAATCGGCCCGTGGCTCGGAAGCAACCATTTCACGTCAGAATTGCGAATGCGTTGCAGCGAGCGTATGAAGGCGGGAATGTCGCTGCCATGATGGGCGTCGATAGCTCCTACGCAGCCATCGCGGTAGATGTTGTCCCCGCTAAACAGCAGCTCTCCCATGCGGAACGCCAATTGGCAATCCGCATGCCCAGGCGTGGCCCACACCTCCAACTGCAGATTGCCCACTTCGATCACCGAGCCTTCGTCGATCAGTACATCCGTTTCGACTATCGGCATGTCCAGATGAATATTTTGAGCCTCGATGACCGCAAACGTCTGCAGGGTGTCCCCGCGGGCTAGCAGCTTGGCGGCGACCGGGTGCGAGGCGACTTGGGTTTTCAGTGTCTGTTTGGCCGACGCCATCCCCTGCACATGGTCGACGTCTGCGTGTGTGGCTACCAACATCTTGCATTTGGAGAGTGGGAAGTCGAGCTCGCGGATCAGTTCGATTATCTCTTCGACCGACTCTTCATAACCCACGTCGATCAGAATCCATTCGTCCCCGTCAAAGATCAGATAGACATTGCAGCCGATCACGTGCCCGGCTTGAAAGTTCAGTTCGATCACGTTAGGGAAAATTGGTTTGCGTTCCAACATCGGTGCCAGCTTCTCGCTATGGGTCAGAGGACGAGGTTCGTGTGATCGGATTGTAGAGCAAAACCCATATAGTACAAACCGTGTACCACTTTAGTCGTAGCCAGCGTTCGACGGGCGAGGTTGCCTTGACCCACTATTTTGCCAGCGCGTTAGCCAGTCCGCTGCGGTAATCCGGATATTGCAGTTGATAACCAGATTCGTTTAGCAAGCGCGCTGGCGAAATGCGTTTGTCGCTCGCCCGCAGAGATTTGGCTGCCTGTGGATCGGGTTGAATGAACGCGGGCTGTGCCACTCCGCAGAGCTCCGCCAAGTGGCGATAGAAAGTGTCGCGCAGCACGGGCTGACCATCGGATAAAAGATACGTATGGTGCTGCATTTGATGCGTCAACAGCCAGCACACCATATGCGCAATATCGCTGACATGCACCAAGTTGAGATGCCCCCGACGCGGCACAGCCAGCGGTTCGCCGCGCCGCAATCGCTCGGCCAGCGGTATCCGCCCCGGTCCATAGATGCCGGCTAGCCGCAAGATGCAGTAAGCTCGCTGGGCGGGCCAGTCGTGCTGCGAACCAGCCCGCTGCAACCATTCTTCGGCGGCCATCGCGATACGTGGTCCAATGCGCTGCGGTGACGGCGGCGTCTCTTCATCGATCCACTCGGTGGACGACTGGCCATACACACCGGTGGTGCTCAAGTAGAGCCAGCTTTTCCAGCCATCGGGGAGTGCCGCGCACAGGTTGCGCAGCCCAATCGCGTGCGTTTGCTCAGCCGCGTCTGCGGCCTGCGCTGCAGCAGTCGTTCCGCCAGTAGACATCTCAGTAGCCGTGGCGGCTATCGCCTTGGCCGCGACCGCCGCATCGTCGGCGCGATGCGGCACCGCTATCAAGACGCGATCGACGGGGGGCAGATGGCACAAGCTGTCGGGTTCGAGCCAGTGCCCCAGACAGGGCCTGGCACCCAAGGCTCGCAATTCCTCAAAACGGGATTCACTGCGAGTCAGCGCGTGGACGACGTGCCCGCTTTGTTGCGCCAGCACAGCGACTTGGCTTCCGACATATCCACAGCCCACGATGAGCCAGCGTTCTACTGCCAACAGATTTCATTCCCTGCAATAATTATCAGAATTAACTGCCCCATGGCTGACAGATTAATCAGCTAAATCGGACCGGCTCAGCTTAAACTACTAAAACGGTTTAGACTAGGCAGACTTGCCGACGCGCCTCGCGGGGACCGCTCCCACGATCGATAGTTACTCCAACCCACTTGACCTGAAGCGACCCAGCCCGCATGTTTTTTCCTATCAGCGACGATGATCGCGAAGTATCGACTACCGCCTTTGTGACCTATGGCTTGTTAGCCGCCAACGTGCTGTTGTTTTTAGTGCAGCTCAACGATCCCGCCTTCACCTATGGCTGGAGCGTTATCCCTAAAGAGATCACCACCGGCGTCGACTTGGTCGAGCCCCAGGCGGTGCAAATCGAAGGTTATGGAACGGTCGAGATTCCGCAAGCTCCCGGTCCGCCGATTCTGTGGTTGACGCTGCTAACATCGATGTTCATGCACGGGGGCTTCGGACATATCGCTGGAAACATGCTTTATCTATGGATCTTCGGCAACAATGTCGAGCACCGCTTTGGGCACTTCTGGTTTTTGATTTTCTATTTGGCGGCTGGCCTGGTGGGGAGCATTGCCCAGATCATGGTCAACCCGAGCAGCGTTATCCCCAACCTGGGTGCCTCAGGAGCTATTGCCGGCGTGATGGGCGCCTACTTGGTGCTATTTCCTCGCAATCGCATCAATGCCATCTTTTTGTATTACGTGATTACCGTGCCAGCCGTTGTGGTGCTGGGAATGTGGATCGCGAT
>CAKQNH010000731.1 GCA_934255105.1 uncultured Pirellulaceae bacterium | reverse complement strand
GGCTTGCAATCGTGTTGCGCGGGTTGCTGACGCGAGCGATGTTGCGCCAAGCGTTGGCTGCATCCGAGGCGTGGACGCCCACCGAGGCACCATGCACCGATCCTTTGACCTTATCCCCGTCGCTATCCTTTTCACGGCCTGGATCGTGCAATAAGAGCAGATTGGCAGCCACCGACATGGCTTCCCCAACTTGATCGGGTGCGTAGCCGGCGGCCAGGGCCTGCGCGGCGGCGTCAGCAGCTTGCACGCGGTTGCTTTGAAAAATTGTCCAGGCCAATTCATCGATCCATTGGTCGTCGCCTTGACGAGTTCCGACCGGCCGGCTGAGCAATTTGTATTGATCGAGCAACTGTGGCAACAGCGTCCATAACTGGGGATCGGATTTGCCTTCGCGAATTCGTTGCTGCGATTCCTTCAGGCAATAACGCACCGATTGCCGCAGCAGCGTGTTGGCATGAGACTCACCAACAATTCCGATGCACGCCCAGGCTCGCCATGCTAAGACGACACGGTGCACATCGGCTTCATCTTGGACGCTGTGCTGGACACGATTGAAAATGTTTGCTGCCGATTCTCCGCTCAACGCCGCCATCATCTGCTCAGCTCCCTCTGCATTGGCCTGTCGCGTCATCGCTTGCAAATCTTCCGCCGAGGGACGTTTGCCTTCGTGCTGGCTGGCGTCTAGACGATACAGGACTTCACTGCTGGCACCACCAAATTGTTGGATGCGATCTGTGTTGCGGTACAAGACTTTTAAGACGGGCAGAGCACGCCGCTGTTCAGGGAGTTCGGCCGCCATTTCCAGCGCGGGTGTCAGCGCCATAAAAGTATGAAAACCAACATAGTCGTGTCCGCCGAAGGTGCGAGCGTTTGCCAACGAGCCGGCTGCGATGAGGGTAGCCAGGTCCGTACCGCTAGCGATTTTGCCAAGCAGAACTTGCTGCAGATTGCCCAGCGGTGTTTCCTGCATCAAGGAAACCAACGGTTCCAGCTCACCAAACGTCAGCCGATCGTCGGCCTCGTCGGCCCAAGCCGAACGAATGCCCAGATCCCCCGCTAGGCCCGTGCCTAAACTGCCTACGAGCATCCCAGAACCAACTTTAGCCAAAAACTGACGACGATCATTGCGATTCATCACGATCTCTCCTGCGGACACGATTAGCGGATGGACTGATTCTCATTATAGCGAGTTTGCAAGGACAAAGAGCGAGTTTGCTGAATCAGCCGCCGTTTAAGCAGCGCTCCACTTGAGAAACGTGGGTAGCCCCAGAATTATTCTCAGAAGCTCTTCTCTGAGAACGATGCGCTCGAGGTGTGCGGTGGTGCCGGCGGCACGCACAGGCCTGAGAGGCTAACAAAATAATGGTTACAAAATAATATTGCGCGTGGGAGAAGTGGCAAAAGTCTGGTGCGAGTGCAAGCAATCGATACTCCAATATAGGCTTCCCTGGCCTGAGTTATGAGCTCGCGTCGGCTTCATAGAGAGACGATGTAAAAAGGGTGTGAGATGGGCTGTGGAATGCCTGGCAAGCTCACTAGTTTCTACTGACGCAATACAGATTGCAGTTGACATGCAGTTACATTACATGTAAACTGTCTACATCACCGACCAGGAGAATCATAAAGTGCCCACCGCATCGCTTCGCCAACAACTCAAAAAGAGGGACCCATTCGATTCGCTCGAACAAGAGGCGATGCTGGGGATCATGCGCACGAGCGACTTGCTAGAGAATCGTCTAGCGCGGCTGCTGCGTGAGCATGGTCTGACGCCATCACAATACAACGCGATGCGCATCATGCGCGGCGAGGGCGTGCCCATGCCGTGTTTGGAGGTTGCCGGACGCATGATTCAGGTTGCACCAGCGATCACGCGGGTGGTAGATCAGTTGGTTGGCCGAGGGCTGATCGAGAAACAGCAATCCGGCAAAGATCGCCGAGTGTTTTTGGTCGGATTGACTTCAGCAGGCACACGTTTATTGAAGAAACTTGATGCTCCAATTCAGACGCTGCACCAATCGCTGCTGGGCCACGTGTCCAACTCTGACTTGAAGATGCTTAACAAAATCCTCGAAACCGCTCGTGCGGAAATTGAAAACTGAGTTTTTAACAAACACCACTATCTCAAGGAGCGAATTATTTTACTAGGTACTAAAACACAGATTGACACGGGACTGTTCGTACTACGTGTCGCCATTGGTTGCCTCATGCTCGTTCATGGCATTCAAAAGCTGATGGGTTTCAGTGGCATGGCAGACGTGTTTCCCGATCCGATCGGCATGGGAAGTCAACTCAGCCTCACCATGGCAATTGGTGCGGAAGTCGGCTGCTCAATCCTATTGATTCTGGGTCTAGGGACGCGGCTGGCCGTCATACCACTCGCGTTTACGATGATCGTGGCGCTGTTCGTCGTTCACGCGACCGATCCGTGGAAAGTGAAGGAACTGGCCGCGATTTTCCTGACAGTCTACACAGTCATCTTCATCACGGGGCCGGGCAGTTGCTCGCTGGATGCGAAGCTATTTGACAAAACCAAGGCCGCAACGCGCGATGAATTGCCGAAGCCAAAATAGGGGCAATGTAGCTTAGTGCGCTGTCCAGTATAAGATTCTGAGGTTACAGCCTGATTGTAGAACGGTTGTCCCAACCGTTTCCCAATCGTAGAACGGTTGTCCCAACCGTTTCCCAATCGTAGAACGGTTGTCCCAATCGTTTTCCGAACGTAGAACGGTTGTCCCAACCGTTTCTCGAATGTAGAACGGTTGTCCCAACCGTTTTCCGAACGTAGAACGGTTGTCCCAACCGTTTTCCGAACGTAGAACGGTTGTCCCAACCGTTTTCCGAACGTAGAGCGGTTGTCCCAACCGTTTCGAAGCAGTTGTCGGGACGTCGACTTAATTATTGATGCGTTTTGCAGGTGGACCGACTTTGGAGACTGCGACTCGTCGTAGCTTTGGCGGTGACTACGGAGCGGGAAGGATTTATA